>NZ_JACJDY010000052.1:0-1247 GCF_014163785.1 Pseudoalteromonas sp. SR43-7
GCAATAATACTTAATCATTTTGCGGGGCTAAACGTGTCGCTACCTGTGTTAAAAAATTCTCATTTACGACTGCATGGATGCAGAAGGTAGAGCAATGCAGGAGCAATTGCCGAGAACAACTAAATCGCGAATTTTTTGCCTAGCTATCAACACGTTTTTCCATCCTCAAAATAGATCACTTAATTAAGCGAATTGGCATACAGTTAACTTAAAAATTAACACTCCAATTAAAAACAATAACAAACGAGGCTGTCTAATTTGAATGCATCTATATTAACCGAAGTAATACTTCCGCTCGCTCTTGCACTTATTATGTTTGGTATGGGTCTTGGGCTCACAACAACCGATTTTACTCGTCTATTTAAAAGCCCGCTTGGCATTGTCATGGGTTTAATAGGCCAACTTGTAGCGATGCCTTTATTAGCATTAGGGCTGTGTTATTTACTTAACCTACCAACGCCTATCGCTATTGGATTAATGATATTAGCTGCTTGCCCCGGCGGTACTATGTCAAATGTAGTAAGTCAGCTTGTTAAAGCTAATTTAGCACTTTCGGTAAGTTTAACAGCTGCCTCTACTGCAATTAGTATAATAACCACACCGTTTATTATTGGCTTTGCTGTGAGTCAGTTTGCCCCAGCAGACGATGCTACTTTTTCTATTTTAACTACTTCATTAGGGCTATTTTTTATTACCTTAGTGCCAGTTGCTATAGGCATTTGGTTGCGTCACTTTAAAAGTGATGTTGCCATTAAAGCAGAGCCGTTTTTTAGACGCTTCTCGTTGTTTTTTATGCTTATGATGATTGCCGCACTAGTAATAAAAGAGCGCGATTTATTAGTTAGCTCATTAAACGATGTATTTTGGGCGTGCATAGCGCTTAATATTGGTTCAATGGTTGTTGGTTGGTTAATTGCTAAGTGTTCAAAATTAAATTTAACTGATTCGCTGACGCTTTCAATTGAGGTTGGAATTCAAAATGCATCGTTAGCTATTTTAATCGCTATTAGCTTTTTAAATAAACCAGAATACGCAGTTACCAGTGGCGTGTATGGCCTTGCTATGTTTATAGGGCCACTGCTATTAATTGGCGGGTTAAAGCTTAAAAATAAACGTACCGCTAGGGCTGAGGGATCCCCATTTTATCCAGCGGCCTCTTTTTCGTAATTCAAAATAAAGTTTTTTAAACTTTTTTCTATATAGCTTTGTGTAATACGTCTCTTACATAGCTTTATGACTTGCTTGGC
>NZ_JACJDY010000053.1:0-1180 GCF_014163785.1 Pseudoalteromonas sp. SR43-7
ATGGCAAAAGAAAAGTTTGAACGCGTAAAACCGCACGTAAACGTTGGTACAATCGGCCACGTTGACCACGGTAAAACTACACTAACTGCAGCAATCACTAACGTACTTGCAAAAGTATACGGCGGTGTTGCTAAAGATTTCGCATCAATCGACAACGCTCCAGAAGAGCGCGAACGTGGTATCACTATTTCAACGTCTCACGTTGAATACGATACTCCTACACGTCACTACGCACACGTAGATTGTCCTGGTCACGCCGATTATGTTAAAAACATGATCACTGGTGCTGCTCAAATGGATGGCGCGATCTTAGTAGTTGCTGCGACAGATGGCCCTATGCCACAAACACGTGAGCACATCCTTCTTTCTCGTCAAGTTGGCGTTCCTTACATCGTTGTGTTCATGAACAAATGTGACATGGTTGATGACGAAGAGCTACTTGAACTAGTAGAAATGGAAGTTCGTGAACTTCTTTCTGAATACGATTTCCCAGGTGATGACTTACCTCTAATCGCTGGTTCTGCGCTTAAAGCGTTAGAAGGCGAGAAAGAGTGGGAAGATAAGATTGTTGAGCTTGCAAACGCACTTGACTCTTACATCCCAGAGCCAGAGCGTGACATCGATAAGCCATTCATCATGCCTATCGAAGACGTTTTCTCAATCCAGGGTCGTGGTACTGTTGTAACTGGTCGTGTTGAAGCTGGTATCATCCGCATCAATGACGAAGTAGAAATTGTTGGTATCAATGATACAACTCGTTCTACTTGTACTGGTGTTGAAATGTTCCGTAAGCTTCTTGACGAAGGTCGTGCTGGCGAAAACATCGGCGCACTTCTACGTGGTACTAAGCGTGAAGACGTTGAACGTGGTCAAGTACTAGCTAAGCCTGGTTCAATCAACCCACATACTACATTCACTTCAGAAGTATACGTACTTTCTAAAGATGAAGGTGGTCGTCATACTCCATTCTTCAAAGGTTACCGTCCACAGTTCTACTTCCGTACAACTGACGTAACTGGTGACGTTCAGTTACCAGAAGGCGTAGAAATGGTAATGCCTGGTGATAACATCAAGATGACAGTAACTCTAATCGCACCAATCGCGATGGATGAAGGTCTTCGTTTTGCTATCCGTGAAGGTGGTCGTACTGTAGGTGCTGGTGTTGTAGCAACTATCGTAG
>NZ_JACJDY010000054.1:0-991 GCF_014163785.1 Pseudoalteromonas sp. SR43-7
TAAAGTAACTCAATACTTCGAAAGAAAAGCGGTGATCATTAAATGATGATGGCACAATATTCGTAAGTAAAGAGCACATAACCTCAACAATTCAAAGTATAGATTATTAAGGTTCAAAGACTATACATGGCACTCTCCAGCCACTCGACAACATAAAATACTGATAATAATTGGCAAGGTACTTTACTGTGTCGGATGGCGCTTCGCTTATCCGACCTACACAGGCACATACACGGCTGGAAAATTTAATCTTACAACTATTATTCCTTAAAATTAACGACCCACTTATGATGAGTTAACTACTAATTTTAATAACCGCTAACATATCGTCGTCATCCTCATCGAGGCCAACTTCTTCAAACCCAAAACTTGAATAAAAGTCTTTAGCAACAGGGTTTAGCGGGTTGTAACAAATCTCGATTTGTTCAAGCTTAGAAATCGTTTTAATCTCTTCAATAGCCATGGATAGTGCTTTGCGCCCAATGCCTTTATTTTGATGAGTTTGATCAACCATAAAGCGCCAAATAGAAACCTTTGTAGGGGTTTCTTGTACCCACATAAAAAAGCCTACTGGTACACCATTTAGGTAAATAGCTTTACAGGTATACCCGCTATTGTAGTGCGCCTCAACTAACGACCACATATTACACGCTAGGTATTCTTCTTGTGTTTTAGCAACCTCTAAATCGCATATGGCTTCGTAGTTATCGGCGGTGATATCTTCCAATGACAGCTTCATATTTTTCCTTTAGAACAACTTTGTGTAATTAGTAAGCTATCAGTGTCTGTACCTATAATCAAACAAATGAAGAGATTGATTTTTATACCCCCTTAAATTAGCCTAAATAATGATCTACACGCCTATCTTGTCCCGTCCTAAAATACGTTGACGGTTTTAAATGAAGGCCAGTAGCTTTTGCTCCTGGTCTTTTTTATGCACTTGGTTTGGTGTTTTCATTCCTAAACTTAAATGCGGCCTCAATTCATTGTA
>NZ_JACJDY010000055.1:0-938 GCF_014163785.1 Pseudoalteromonas sp. SR43-7
GTGACAGGCACTAGTGATGCACCTGACAGCACCATCACGGTGACGTTTACAGATGCAGCAAATGCTACTCAAAGCATTGATGTACAAACCGATGCCAATGGTAACTGGAGTGCGACACCAACAGGTACATTAGCTGAAGGTAATTACAGCGTCAGCGCCAGCATCACCGATGCGGCAGGCAACACAGGTACAGGTACAGACAGCGGCGAAGTAGACGTAACTCCACCGGCACTTGCCTTTACACCAACCTTTGAACTTGGTTTATTGGTTACCCTAAGTGGGACGTCTGACTTGCCAGCAGGCAGTGAAATTACTATTACCGAGCAACTGGTAGGCGGTGGTATTGGTGCAACATATACCACTACAACAGATGCGGATGGCAACTGGTCATTAGTCGGATTAGATGTATCGTTACTTGATGTTGGCTCAGTGATCGCAACAGCGACCGATGCCGCAGGTAATACCCGTACAATTAGCTCAGATGACTTTGATAATACACCGCCTACGCTGACGGTTGACGTTGCAGCACAAAGCGACAGCAACACGCCAATCATAAGCGGCACAAGTGATGCGGGCGAAGGTGCACAAGTGACGATAGTCGTTACCGACAGCAACGGCAACCCACAAACCATCACCGCCCTTGTTGATGCGGATGGTAATTGGAGTGCCACTCCAACCACACCATTAAGTGAAGGTCAAAGCACCATCGAAGTAAGTGTACGCGACAGTGTTGGCAACGAAACTACAGTGAGTGATACCACCACTATCGACACGCAAGCGCCAATACTCACCATTCAAAACGTAGGCGATGTTAGCGACTTAACACCAGAGCTTCAGGGCACCAGTAATGAAATTGGTGGCACTGTTACACTCACCATCACCGACAGCGCAGGCGCTGTGCAAACCATTGAGACCCTAGTTGGCAGCGATGGCCACTG
>NZ_JACJDY010000056.1:0-685 GCF_014163785.1 Pseudoalteromonas sp. SR43-7
CCACGGAGTGATTCATGACTGGGGTGAAGTCGTAACAAGGTAGCCCTAGGGGAACCTGGGGCTGGATCACCTCCTTATACGATTTAGAACTTATTTGTTCGTAGTGTCCACACAGATGATTGTTATTGTAAAGAGAACAACACTTATTGTTTTGGGTCTGTAGCTCAGCTGGTTAGAGCGCACCCCTGATAAGGGTGAGGTCGGTAGTTCAAATCTACTCAGACCCACCACTTCTTGTCTAATCAAGAAGATGGTTAAAACAGTAAGTACCAGCATATGTGGGGCTATAGCTCAGCTGGGAGAGCGCCTGCCTTGCACGCAGGAGGTCAGCAGTTCGATCCTGCTTAGCTCCACCACTTTTACTTCTTAAAAATAAATATTCTTTATCGGGCCATTAATCGCCTGAGAATAGAGTGTGTTTAATTTTGAGAGGTTTTTGTATCTCTTGCTCTTTAAAAATTTGGAAAAGCTGATAATAAAATTCTGATAAATACTTTGTATTTATCAAGAGTTTTCAAAAGTAAAAAAGAATGGTAGCAGTACCATTCAGTGCCATTTAGTTAACTCTTATGAGTTGATTGATTGGTATCTACTTTAGTATTCAATATTAACTTCTGGCGAAGTTAAACTGTCACAAAACAAAGACCCGTTTGGGTTGTATGGTTAAGTGACTAAGCGTACACGG
>NZ_JACJDY010000057.1:0-681 GCF_014163785.1 Pseudoalteromonas sp. SR43-7
ATGTTTAAAGTACTTATGGCAAACTGATGTCTCAGGCATAGCAGTTGTGACTTATGTGGGTTGTGGTGATTTACATAAGATCATAAATTGCTGTGCCTGTCACGTTTTGGGGATTCGTCAGCCCTTTGGGCAGCGCCTGTTTGGCATTAATGCTACGTTATCGCCTATTTATGGGGAGTAACCACACTACATAGGCTCTGCCTTGCCTGAATACCAAACAGGCAAGGCAAATTTAACCTTGAAAGATAAACAGACACTAGATTCTAATAACTATTACTTTTGAGAAGCACCTACATAAGGTGCTTTTTGCATTTTTAAGGTTTTAATTAATAGCTTTAGTATGGTTTATCTATGTAAAAACAAGAGTTATCAACAGGGTTTTGTGGGTAACTTGTGTTTATCGTGTGCGCTTGCTTGGGGCTTAATTTTAATTACTATTTTATGCAAATAACGCTTGCGTAAAATCCGCCGCTCCCTATAATGCGGCCCCACTGAGACGGGAAACAGCAACGCATAGCGAGGCACGAACAACTCAGGGTGTTAAGTAAAACTTAGTTTGAATCTTTTTAGAAAGTTTAAATTTAAGTGTTGACAAAAAAATAGGAAAGCGTAATATGCGCAGCCCTAGCGAGATAAAGTTCAACTTTATAATCGCAACGTTCTTTAACAATATAAAGCAAT
>NZ_JACJDY010000058.1:0-572 GCF_014163785.1 Pseudoalteromonas sp. SR43-7
CGCCCAACGCCTTTGAGATTACCCACGTAAAATGTATCTTGAGAGCCTAGATAACCTGGGTGAGCCGTTTCAATTTCACCACACGCTTCGTCATCATGTTTTTTCTTTTCAAGCGCAGCTACTTGGGCGTCGGTGAGAATAATACCTTCGTTAGCCACTTTATTTTCTAGCGCCTTGAGACGCTTTTTAAAGTTCTCTAGGTCATGACGTAGCCATATTGAACGAACACCGCTGCCAGAAACGAATACGCATTGTTTTCTGTGTTCATTACTCGTTCTGTGTTGGCCGTGAGCTGGATAATCGACAGCGTATTTAATAACGGCTTGTTCAGTTGCTTCATCAACTCTATTTTTTAAGTTTGGCGCTCTACGACTTTTATCAATTAACGCATCAAGTCCACCGTCTTCGATTAATTCTTGATATCGATAAAATGTATCACGGGATACGCCCATCACTTTGCAGGCTCTTGATACGTTGCCAAGTTCTTCTGCAAGATTAAGTAAACCCGCTTTGTGTTTAATAATTGGATTGTTAGTATGTAGCATGAGAGTTACCTCTTATATGTTTTGATT
>NZ_JACJDY010000059.1:0-550 GCF_014163785.1 Pseudoalteromonas sp. SR43-7
CTAATAAAGTTTCTAATGGCGTTCTGCCACAGCATATTTTTCCTTGATGAGTTCGGTCATTATTGTAATAAATCATCCATTCGTCCAGATCCTTTTGCAATTCCGCTAATGAGCTATATAGCTTTTTACGGAATGTAACTTGATAGAATTCATTGAGTATCGTTTTGTGGAAGCGTTCGCAGATACCATTTGTTTGCGGTGACATAGCTTTGGTTTTTGTATGATCGATATCATTAATAGCCAGATATAACTGGTAATCATGATGTTCGACTTTACCACAATATTCAGTGCCTCTATCGGTTAGAATACGTAGCATGAGAAGCTCGTACTGTTCGAAGTACGGCAGTACTTTGTCGTTGAGTATGTCAGCCGCAGTAATTGGCGTTTTCGTGGTGTAGAGCTTAGCGAACGCTACTTTGCTGTAGGTATCAACGAAGGTTTGTTGGTAGATACGCCCAACGCCTTTGAGATTACCCACGTAAAATGTATCTTGAGAGCCTAGATAACCTGGGTGAGCCGTTTCAATTTCACCACACGCTTCGTCATCATG
>NZ_JACJDY010000005.1:0-216290 GCF_014163785.1 Pseudoalteromonas sp. SR43-7
GGTTTTTCAATTCAATTCAATTCAATTCAATTCAATTCAAAAATACTATTCCAAATATTAGTTACGTTAGTAATATCTTGTAAAAACGTTTCTCGCGGGATCAATTTGCCTTTTTGCTCCAAGCTCAACACGTGATAACACGAGCGGTAATCAATATACGCTTTTATCAACTGCTGCTTTTGCTCTTTAGTAATACAACCTATATTTGCCGCATCCGTTAATATTCTTACGTTGTCTGAGTAAACTGTAAGCTGTTCAAACTCGTTTGCGTGTTTAAGTACTAAATATTGCGTAATAAACTCAATATCAGCCATGCCACCAACATCTTGTTTTAAATCAAATTGATCAATATTTCCCTTCGCTAGATGGTCGCGCATTTTTTCGCGCATTTTTATTACATCAGCTTTTAGCACGGTATCATCGCGCTGCTGGCAAAGTATATTTTTACGAATTTGTGAAAAACGATCTATCAGATCGTTTTGACCTAAAATTAATCGAGCCCGAACAAGTGCTTGATGCTCCCACGTCCATGCTTGAGTTTGCTGATAGTGATTAAAGCTCTCTAAATTGATAGCCAATAAACCAGAGGCTCCTTCAGGACGTAATCGCGTATCAAGCTCGTATAAAATGCCCGATGCAGTACGGGTATTAAATAAATGCATTAAGCGCTGAGCGAGCTTTAAATAAAACTGACGAGAATCTATCGGTTTTTCACCATTAGTTAGGCTTGAGCCATCATGATTATGCACAAACACCAAATCTAGATCTGAGTCGTACCCGACTTCTAAACCACCTGTTTTACCATATGCAATAACAGCAAAACCTTTATTTTCATCATCGGTGCCTGGGGGCATCCCAAAGCGCTTAACAGTGTTATGCCATGCAATATTAACGGCTTGGTCAACAATCGCCTCTGCCAGTACGGTTAAATGATCGCTTACTTTCATTACGTCAAGAACACCGGTTGCATCGGCGGCAGCAATTCGTAATTGATGAGTTTGCTTAAATTGCCTAAGCGACTCCATTTGCAGTTCTAAATCGTCATGCTCTATTCGTAAAAAATACTGTCTTATTTCATCTTTATACGCTGTGAGCGGGGTCGGCTTATAAAGAACTGCGGGGTCTATTAGTTCATCAAGTAATATGGGGTAGCGAGAAATATGCTCCCCTATCCATTTGCTATGACAACACAGTAAAACAAGTTGCTTTAATGCACCTTGGTTTTCGTAAAGCAATTCTAAATAGGCAGTACGCGAAATTATCTTATTAAAAATTTGGCAAACCATTGTGAAAGCTGCTGCACTGGCATTAAAGTCATTTAATTGATTTAGTAAAACAGGCATTAACTTATCAAGAGTGTCACGCCCTCGGTTACCTATATTTACCTTAGACAGCCTTAATTTAAAATCGTTAAGGGGTGCTTGCCATTCATCTCTGGCCTCTTTTAAAAAGCTCACATCACCATGATCCCAAGCACTAATAAATGCGCCTTCACAGGTATCAAGTGGCACGGTTTCCTCGCCAATCACAAGTGCAAACTCACCGTTAACTTGTTTCATCACCTTTTCTATAGTGTTTAAAGTGGCAGAAAAATCAGCTTGTTCTAATAATAAATTTAAGCGTTGCTGATTCAATTCATCATCGGGGAGTGTTTGCGTTTGCTGATCGTCAAATATTTGAAGGTACTGCTCAACTTTACGTAAATAAAGGTAATTGCGCTTAAGCTCGCTTGCTTCTTGCTCATCTATAACTTGGTTAAGTGCCAACTCATTTAATGCTTTGAGTAAAGATTGGGTTTGTAAATTAGCCTCTCGCCCACCTCTTACCATTTGCAGGGCTTGCACTATAAATTCAACTTCACGAATACCACCAGCGCCTAGTTTTATATTATTAGTTAAGCGTTTACGGCGAACCTCTTGTGCAATCATTAACTTCATTTTACGCAAGGATTCAATCACCGAAAAATCTATATACCGGCGGTAAACAAACGGCTTTAAAAGCTTAATAAATTCATCCCAATACTTATTAGGAGTGCCAATTAAGCGCCCTTTTAACATGGCGTAGCGTTCCCAGTCGCGCCCTTGTTCTTGGTAGTAATCTTCAATGGCATTAAAGCTCATAACCAAAGGGCCGCTTTCGCCAAACGGGCGTAGGCGCATATCAACTCTAAATACTTGCCCATCACCGGTGGCTTGGTTAAGTGCTGCAATCAGTTTTTGTGCAACTTTGGTATAAAACACTTGGGCCTCAAGGCTTCTGCGGCCACCTTGGGTTTTTGTGCTGCGCGGATACGCAAAAATAAGATCAATATCAGAGGAATAATTTAGCTCCTGTCCGCCAAGCTTCCCCATCCCCAATACCATTAGCGGCATTGCTTGGTTTTGCTCATCAAGCGGTTCACCATTTACTTTTGCCACCTGTGCATGCGCCCATTGGTTGGCGCTATTAATTAGCATGTCAGCCAGTTGGCTTATATAATTAATACTATCGGCAATGGGGTTATTACAGCATAAATCTAAAAAGGCGACTTTAAGCCAGTACTTTTCACGATATTGACGAAGTACTTTATGGCACTGTGCTTCATCAAGGTCAGCTAAATTCAGGTTTTTAAAAGGAGAATCTATTACTCTATTTTGTATTTCGTCTTTGCATAATAGCCAGGTATTTAAATCAGGTTGTGACTCTAAACTGCGCCAAGCAAAGTCGCTTAATGCTAATAACCTTACAACTTCACTTTGTTTACTTTGCTGCGGGTATAACTGTTCAAAGCGCATCAAGCCAAGTTTTTGTAATTGAATAGGAAGTTGCTTTACGTTACTCATCAATCCTCTCTTTTATATCATCAATAACCGTACTAGAATGATTAAAACCTAGAAAGGTTAACTTAATTAGGATCACCATGTCATATTTGTCTTTATCTAACACTAGTTTTATTGCGATTGCCATTAGTTTTGCAGTTATTTGCATAACTATTTTTTGTTTACGAGTTGTCACTCAAATCAAAGCAAAACAAGCGCTTAAAGATGAGTTAGCGCAACACGACAACTTTGCCATGGGTATTAGTTTTGCATCTGAAATATCGGTTGTTATAGCCACTATAGCCTTTTTATTTGACGAAATAAGCGTAAGCACTGCACAGTCAAACCCGTTAAAAGTGTTAATTATTATTGTTCTCTTATTCACTTTTATAAAAGTGGGCCATTTAATTCACAGAAAATGGATACTCCACAGATTTAATGAAGAAGCTGCCATACTAAAACAAAATGTATGTGCTGCATTGGTAGACTCAGGAATGTTAATCGCTAACTGTATTATTGCTCTGGGCTTGTACACGTGGACGCACACCCAAGGGTTTAGCAACTTACTTATTGCTTGCGTTAGCTTTTTTACACTTCAGGGGATGTTTGCACTTGATAGCAAAATACGAGAACACCGTTTTGCAAAAGCAAACCAAGGTGCGTCACTACAAAGTAACTTTAACCTAGAAAATACATCTATTGGTATAAGATATGCTGGAAAATCAATTGGCTTAGCGTTGGCTGTATATGCTGGTTTATCTAGCGCAGCATTTCAAAACGGTAAAATGGTTGAAAACATATTTACACTTGTAATGCATTGCGGTGTAATGTGGATACTACTTTACGGCTTAACGTATGTGATAAAAGTTATCTCTTTACCAAATATTGATACGGCTCTTGAAATAGACCATCAAGATAATATTGGGGTAGCATGCATAGAATTTGCTGTTTTTTGTGCTATAGGTTATTTACTTATTAGTATGTTTTCTCTTTAGACCTTTTTTACTGAAAATACAGCAATTAAAACGTCTGCATTTAAGTAATAATGGTAATTACTTAGATGCAACAAGGTCCTAGCTCTATGCCGCCTGAAATAACGAACTATTTGTTAATTGACATAGACAACGAATTTAGCCGCGCATTTGCCGAATACTATGTAAATAGTAATGGCATAACAAAAGCGAGTACACTTATTGCTGCAGGGAGTAATACCGGCCAATTAGTAAAAATGATGTTTGACGAGCTTATTAAAGACTATAGTTATTGCGATCTTGAAAACGAAATAAGCGTTTCTGAGTTAATTAATTATTTAAAAGATCATCACGATTTACACGGAGTCCTTTTCAATAGCACCGATTATTTACTCGCAAGTGATAAGCAGCGCTTTATTTATAACTCCTTGCATAAAGAACGCTTTTTAATAAATCTTGATGATACAGGCTATACACTCAGCCGGGTTACCGACGAGACGTTAACGGAACCTTCGCAAAATTATCACGATATAGCGCACACCCCACAAGATTTAATAGATCTCGCCGAACAACTTAATAAAAATAAATAATTGCGCACAGCCCCCAGCTTACTTACCATAGCAATATATATTTTTACGCTATGTAGTAAGTGACGCCCTATGCGAGTTCCTCATATTTATCAAACATCGAGTATTGCCCTAAACACCCCTGTAACTTTAGATGACGATGCTGCAGGGCATATTGGCAGAGTGCTGCGCATGAAAGTAGGCGAGCATGTATCTATTTTTAATGGCGAAGGTGGCGAATACCTTAGTGAAATAATTGAGGTAACAAAAAAAACAGTCGTCGTAATGCCATTAGAACTTAACCCTCACGATGTAGAATCTCCACTTAAAATTCATTTAGGTCAGTGTGTATCCCGTGGTGATAAAATGGATTTTACAATTCAAAAGTCAGTTGAACTAGGTATTACCGAAATCACCCCTATTTTTAGTCAGCGCTGTGGGGTGAAACTAATGGGCGATCGTCTTGAGAAAAAACACCAACAATGGCAAAAAATTGCAATTGCAGCGGCTGAGCAGTCAGGGCGTAATTTTGTGCCAATTATTCACCCACCTATAGATTTAAAACAATGGCTTGCACAACAAACCGATGCAATTAAGCTCACTCTTCACCCTCGTGCTGAGCACAGCATTAAAACCATTACGGTACCTAAAGATGGCGTACGCTTTTTAGTAGGCCCAGAAGGTGGCTTTACCGACGATGAAATGGCACTAACCAAACAACTAGAATTTGTAGATATTCGCTTAGGCCCGCGCGTTTTACGAACGGAAACAGCCGCTTTAACGGTCTTAAGTGCATTACAACTTCAATTTGGCGATTTAGCTAATTGAAATAACTAAAAGCACCCTCATATAAACAGTAACATTTATAGTAAGGCACAGCGCATGGCAATTAAGTTAGGTATTATTTCAGATCCTATTAGTGGATTTAACATCAAAAAAGACACCGGTTTTGCAATGATGATGCAAGCGCAAGAACGTGGCTACGAAATTTATTATATGGAGATGGACGATTTATCTCTTCGTAAAGGCAAGTCGTACGCTACAGCGTCTAAAGCGCAAGTGTTTAATAATGCAGAAAAATGGTATGAGCTTGAAGAAAAAGCCACTATAGCCCTTGCCGATCTTGACGTAATTTTAATGCGTAAAGACCCTCCTTTTGATACTGAATACATTTACGCGACGTATATTTTAGAGCGTGCTGAACAAGAAGGTACGTTAATAATTAACAAGCCACAAAGCCTTCGCGATGCTAACGAAAAGCTGTTTACAGCATGGTTTAGCGAGCATACGCCTGACACACTTGTTACACGTAGCCAAAAACAAATTCGTGAATTTTTAGCACAGCATAAAGACATTATTTTAAAGCCGCTTGATGGCATGGGTGGCGCATCGATTTTTCGCATCAGAGAAGACGATGCCAACATTGGTGTAATTTGTGAAACGTTAACCGAGCACGGCAGCCGCTTCGCAATGGTGCAAAATTACATTCCAGAGATCAAACAAGGCGATAAGCGCGTACTAGTAGTTGATGGCGAAGTTATTCCATATTGTTTAGCGCGTATACCACAAAATGGTGAAACACGCGGTAATTTGGCTGCAGGCGGTCGAGGTGAAGCCCGTCCACTTAGCGAATCAGATTTAAAAATAGCGCAAGCTGTTGCACCAACGCTCAAAGAAAAAGGCTTAATATTTGTAGGTTTAGATATTATTGGCGATAAATTAACTGAAATTAACGTAACTGCACCAACGTGCGTACGCGAAATTGAAGCTGCTTATGATATTTCTATCACAGGTATTTTATTTGATGCAATTGAGCGTAAATTAGGTAAGTAATTACCACAATAAAAAGCCCATTAGTTTAAGCCTTTCATGCAATTAATGGGCTTTTTATGTCAATTTAAATAACTATGCCATACTCAAAGTTCATTAACTAAAAAGGGTGAAATCTATGCAGTCATTAGAAAATCATTTTTTAATCGCGATGCCGTCAATGCAAGACCCTTTTTTTAAACGTGCTGTTACCTATATTTGTGAGCACAATGAAGATGGGGCTATGGGCTTGGTAATAAACCAACCTATTGATGTTACTGTTGGCGAACTTTTAGATAAAATAGAAATTGATAACGACAAAACGCAAAACGCAGCAAAAGTAAGTGTGTTTGCAGGTGGACCCGTTAAAACTGACCGTGGTTTTGTACTGCACTCTCCCCAATCGGGTTATTCAGCAAGTCAAAAACTCAGTAGCGATATTATGATCACTACCTCAAAAGACGTTCTAGCAAACTTAACCACTGCACAAGCACCAGAGCAGTTTATTATTACACTTGGTTATTCAGGGTGGGAGCAAGGACAACTCGAACAAGAGTTACTTGATAACAGCTGGTTGATCATAGAAGCCGATCCGAAGATCATTTTTGATACCCCCGTTGAAAAACGATGGGAAAAAGCAGTTTCAATGTTGGGCTTTGATATTAGCCAACTCAGCCCTGAAGCTGGTCACGCATAATAGTAACTAACCCTTAGCAAACTTAAACAAGATACACATGACAAAAAAATCGCTTAAGCCGCAAGGCGAACGCACTGTAATGGGCTTTGACTTTGGCACCAAAAGTATTGGTATTGCTATTGGGCAAGAGTTAACCGGCAGTGCGTCTAGCCTTAAGGCTGTAAAAGCACAAGATGGTATTCCTAATTGGGACCATATCGCCGTACAAGTAGCCGAGTGGCAGCCTGACTTAATGGTTGTTGGTTTACCACTAAATATGGATGGAACATCACAAGAGGTTACCTTTAAAGCAAAAAAGTTTGCCAACAGATTGCATAATCATTATGGCATTCCTGTGCAAACACAAGATGAGCGTTTAACAACAGCGGACGCTAAAGCGCGACTTTTTGAAAGTGGCGGCTATAAAAACTTAGGTAAAGGTAACGTAGATAATATGTCTGCGGTTATTATTTTAGAAAGCTTTTTTGAATCTAGTTACGGTGAATAAGCCTGCTATATAATACCAATCTGCTTATATATGGGGTCTATTTAACGTTAAGAAAATTACGCTAGAACTAGGCAAAAGTTTTTATATCTAGTTGTTCTAAATAAAAAATTTTTAACGACGTTATAGTGCAATTTAATTCGTTAAATTGATCAAAGATTTATGCAGGTTGGTATAAACAACCCTTTATACAAATAAAAAAAGCGCCAATTGGCGCTTTTTCATTAATTACTTTTAAATTATTGATCGCTATTTTTATCATCAAGGCCATCAATAGTAACGCCCTGTAAAAAGCCCGCACCTTGTTGTTCGTTATTGCGCAGTTTTATCATTAAGCGTAAATCATTTGGCGAGTCAGCATGGTGCAGTGCATCAGCGTAGTTAATTCGCTGCTGTCTGTACAACTCAAATAACGCTTGGTCAAAGGTTTGCATGCCCATTTCTTTCGACTTAGCCATTGCCTCTTTAATTCCGCCAATATCACCATTTTTAATCAGCTCAGCGACCATTGGTGAGTTAAGCAATATTTCAATAGCTGCAACACGGCTTTCACCATCAGCAGTTGGCACTAGTTGCTGAGCAACAATGGCGCGTAAGTTAAGTGCTAAGTCGTACTTAAGCTTATCGTGTTTTTCTTTTGGTACTAAATGCATAATACGGTCAATCGCTTGGTTCGCATTATTAGCATGTAGTGTCGCAACACATAGGTGCCCGGTTTCAGCAAAGCTTAGGGCGTATTCCATGGTTTCTTGCGATCGAATTTCACCAATCAAAATAACATCTGGAGCTTGGCGTAATGAGCTTTTAAGTGCCGACTCAAAGCTTTCTGTATCAAGCCCTACTTCGCGCTGAGTAATAATACTTTTACGATGCTCATGAACGAACTCAATCGGATCTTCAATGGTCAGTATATGACCTCGTTGATTACGGTTTCGATAACCAATAAGTGCAGCTAGTGAGGTCGATTTACCCGTACCTGTACCACCTACAAATAAGACAAGACCGCGTTTAGACATAATTACATCTGTCAGTGTAGACGGCAGACCTAAATCACTCACATCAGGAATTTGCGTCACAATACGGCGAATAACCATACCTGCTCTATCGCGCTGCCAAAAAGCAGAAATACGAAAACGCCCTTCGTCGGTAGCAATCGCAAAGTTACATTCTTTCGTTGTATGAAACTCTGCTTTTTGCTTTTCGCTCATTGCAGATTCTACTAACTCAAGCGATTGCTCATCAGTCAGTCTATCGTCACTGAGAGCTATTAGCTCGCCGTTTATTTTTGCACTTACAGGTAACTGACTCGATACAAATAGGTCAGAACCCTTTTTCTCAATCATTATGAGTAAAAAGTCGTTTAAAGATAAAGCCATAATAATTTCTTACCCACCAAATTGTGTTTTGTCTTGCGCTTTTTCTTTCGCTGCCGCATTTGTAACAATACCGTGATTAACTAAATTAGTTAAACACTGATCCATTGTTTGCATGCCCACAGACGCACCGGTTTGAATAGACGAATACATTTGTGCAATTTTATCTTCACGAATTAAGTTACGAATAGCAGGAACTGCAATCATAATTTCGTGTGCTGCAACTCGCCCACCACCAATTTTTTTAAGCAGCGTTTGTGAAATTACCGCACGTAAAGATTCAGATAACATTGAGCGCACCATAGCTTTTTCTTCACCTGGGAATACATCAATAATACGGTCAATAGTTTTTGGTGCAGATGTTGTATGTAGCGTGCCAAACACTAAGTGACCCGTTTCGGCAGCGGTCATTGCAAGACGAATTGTTTCTAAATCTCGTAACTCACCCACAAGTATTACATCAGGGTCTTCACGCAATGCACTACGTAGCGCGTTTGAAAAGCTATGTGTATCGCGGTGAACTTCACGTTGGTTAATTAAACTTAATTTATTATCGTGAACAAACTCGATTGGATCTTCTATTGTTAGAATATGGTGATGTTTATTTTGATTTATATAATCGACCATAGCGGCAAGTGTTGTTGATTTACCAGAACCCGTTGGCCCTGTTACTAACACGAGTCCACGTGGGGTATCAGAGATTGTTTTAAAAATATCTGGCGCACCTAAATCATCAAGCGTTAACACTTCACTTGGTATGGTACGAAATACCGCAGCAGGCCCGCGATTAGAGTTAAACGCATTCACACGAAAACGTGCTAAATTAGGCACTTCAAACGAAAAATCCACTTCGAGGTTTTGTTCGTAGTCCTTGCGTTGATTATCGTTCATAATATCGTAAACCAGACTGTTTACGTCTTTGTCTGCAAGGGCTGGTATATTAATGCGGCGAACATCACCGTCTACGCGTATCATAGGTGAAACACCCGACGATAAATGTAAATCGGATGCTTTGTGTTGCACACTAAACGCTAATAATTCGGTAATATCCATTTATGACTCCACAACTAACTGATAAATATATGGTTACAATAGCAGAACGACTCACATCCGCCTACGCTAGAATTGCAGACGCGGCAAAAAACACACAGCGAAACACTAACGAAGTTACTCTACTAGCAGTGTCTAAAACTAAACCAAGCGAAGATATTATTGCAGCTTATGAGCATGGTCAGCGCGAATTTGGTGAATCTTATGTTCAAGAGGCTATAGATAAAATAGCTCAACTACAGTCATATAGCGACATCATTTGGCATTTCATTGGCCCTATTCAATCAAATAAAAGTGCATTAGTAGCTGCTAACTTTGATTGGGTGCAAAGTGTTGATCGCATAAAAATAGCAAAGCGATTAGATTCCCAGCGCCCAGACGATAAACCACCTCTTAATATACTTATTCAAGTAAATATAAGTAATGAGGAAGCAAAGTCAGGTTGCCGCCGTGATGAAATAGATGAACTTGCCAATTTTATTAACCAATGTGAGCACTTAACACTTCGAGGTTTAATGGCAATTCCCGCTAAAAGCGACAGACTGGATACGCAAATTCAATCTTTTGAGCAATTACAAACTTGCTTTGATAAACTAAAGACCCAATATCCTCAAGTAGATACTTTGTCGATGGGTATGAGTAACGATGTTGAAGCTGCCATTAGCGCAGGCTCAACCATGGTAAGGATCGGCACAGACATTTTTGGAACACGAACTTAAAAGGTGATAACAGATTTATGTCAGATAAAAAAATCGCATTTATAGGCACAGGTAATATGAGCTACGCCATTATTGGTGGCATGGTAAAAAACGGCTTTAACGCAAGTAACATAATTGCGACTAACCGCAACCAAGAAAAGCTTGAAAAGGTAGCATTTGATTTCAAGGTGCAAACCACCAGTGACAATAACGAAGCCCTGCGCGATGCTGATGTAATTGTTTTGTCTGTTAAACCACAAATGATGGGCGATTTATGTAAATCGTTTCAAGAGTCAGGCGTAGATTTTAGCGATAAACTGTTTATTTCTGTTGCTGCGGGCTTAACTGTAAAGCGTTTGCGTGAAATGCTAGGCCAAGACGTTAAAATGGTACGTTGCATGCCAAACACGCCATCTTTATTAGGTCGCGGAGTATCAGGTTTATATGGTGCGGGCGAAACACCAAGCGAACACGAATTTGTACAACAAGTTTTTGAATGTACGGGCATTGTTGTATGGGTGGAAAAAGAGTCACAAATTAACGATATTATTGCTGTAACCGGCTCATCACCTGCTTACTTTTTCTTATTTATGGAAGCCATAGAAGAAAAAGCTAAAGCGCTGGGCTTTAACGATGAAGACGCTCGTCGCCTGGTACAACAAACAGCCCTTGGCGCTGCCGAAATGGCACTTAGCCAGCCTGATATTAGTATTTCGCAACTACGTTCAAACGTAACATCTAAAGGCGGCACTACTCACGCAGCTGTTGAGCACTTAAAAGATGAAGGCTTAACTAAAACCGTTGGCGATGCAATGGATGCGTGTATTGCGCGTGCAGAGCAAATGGAAAAAGAACTTTAAAACCACTTTTTATTGAAGGTTACACTATGAATGCCATGCAATTTTTAATCAGTACCCTGTTTGATTTGTTTTTAATGGTGGTATTACTGCGCTTTTGGCTGCAGTGGGCAAAAGCCGACTTTTACAATCCAATGAGCCAGTTTGTGGTTAAAGCCACTTCGTTTGCGGTAAAACCACTGCGTAAAATCATTCCGGGGTTTGGCGGACTTGATCTAGCATCTCTGTTGCTGGCATTTATAGTGGCTGTAGCCAAAATTAGTACTTTAATGCTTGTTATATATAATGCGTGGGCAATACAGCCTGTGCTTATTCAAGCACTTATAACGGTACTAAAAGAAGGCCTTAATTTAGTATTTTGGGTACTTATTATTCGCGCTATTTTAAGTTGGGTTAGCCAAGGCTATAACCCTATAGAAGCGGTTTTCCACCAGCTTACTGAACCAATGCTAAAACCAATTCGTAAAATATTGCCATCAATGGGTGGCTTAGATTTATCAGTTTTAGTGCTTATTATTGGTATTCAGTTTTTGCAAATGCTGCTTATGGATTTTTTAGTCTAATATGGATTTTTTAATTAGAGGCCCAAAGGCCTCTTTTTTATATGTTTTGAGGAATACATAATGAACCGTTTAATTAAGTTTTGTTTTATTGCTTATTTAGCATTTGCATTTAACGCGCAAAGCGAAGAAATGCAGGGCGCACAATACAAGGAGCTTGGCCCTTGGCAAGTCCATTACATCGCCTTTCCTTCTACTTTTATTCAGCCAAAAATAGCAAAAGCATACAACCTTGAGCGCAGTGGCTACAAAGGGGTTGTAAACATTTCTATATTAAAAAATGATGCCGATAAAACAGCACAAACGGCAAAGCTTACAGGCACAGCTAAAAACCTACTTGGCAACAAACAAACACTTACTTTTAAAGAAGTAAAAGAAGGTGAGTCAATTTATTACCTTGCCCAAGTTGATTACACCAACGAAGAGATTTTACGCTTTGAGATTGAGATACAACAAAATAATCAATTTCAAAAATTACAGTTTCAGCAAAAATTTTACGTAGATTAATAACATGACCAAAACTTTAGTACTTGCTACAGATAACCCTGGCAAAGTAAAAGAGCTAGCTAACATGCTAAGCTCTCTGAATATTAATGTAGTTCCACAGAGCGATTTTAACGTAGGTGAAGTTGCCGAAACCGGCACTACCTTTGTTGAAAATGCCATTATTAAAGCGCGCCATGCCGCTAAAATTACTGGTATGCCTGCTATTGCCGATGACTCAGGTTTAGAAGTTGATGGCTTAAATGGCGCGCCCGGTGTTTACTCAGCCCGTTTTGCAGGCCCAGGTGCCAGCGATCAAGATAACATTGATAAGTTACTTGTAGATTTAGGTGATAACCCTATTCGCAGTGCACGCTTTTGGTGTGTACTGGTGTTAATGCGCCACGCAGACGACCCTACTCCGCTTATTTGTAGTGCTAGTTGGGAGGGCGAAATTACGCTCACTCAAAATGGCAATGGTGGATTTGGTTACGATCCTGTGTTTTTTGTAGCAGAGAAAAATTGTACGAGTGCTGAGCTTACAAAAGAGCAAAAAAATGCAGTGAGTCATCGCGGACAAGCGCTGCAAAAATTATTACTAGAACTACAGCAAAAAGGCGGCCTGTGAACCTTCCACCACTGAGCTTATATGTGCACGTGCCTTGGTGCGTACAAAAATGCCCGTACTGCGATTTTAATAGCCACGGACAAAAAGGTGAAATACCTGAAGCTGAATATGTTCAACACTTAATTGATGACTTAAAAGCAGATTTGCACTTAGTGCAAGGACGTAAAATTCACAGCATTTTTATTGGTGGCGGCACTCCGAGCCTATTAACTGGTGCAGCTTATACCCGTTTATTAAATGAAGTCGACAACCTAATTGGGCTTGAAGAACACTGCGAAATAACCCTTGAAGCCAACCCTGGTACAGTAGAAACAGGTCGCTTTAAAGATTACGTAAAAGCAGGCATTAACCGTATTTCTATTGGCGTGCAAAGCATGCAAAACGACAAGTTAAAAGCACTTGGTCGGATTCATGGCAGTGACGAGGCAAACTATGCAGCGCAACAAGCTAAGGAAGCCGGTTTAAATAGCTTTAACCTTGATTTAATGCATGGCTTACCTGGGCAAACACTTGATGATGCACTGAGTGATTTAAAACAAATAATAGCGCTCGATCCACCGCATATATCTTGGTATCAACTAACTATTGAACCCAATACTCAGTTTGCTTCAAAACCCCCTACCTTGCCACAAGATGAAACACTGTGGGACATTCAAGAACAAGGGGTTGAGCTACTCGCGCAAGCAGGTTACGTGCAATACGAAATATCAGGCTATGCAAAACCGGGCTATCAATGCCAACATAACTTAAATTATTGGCGTTTTGGCGATTATCTCGGTATTGGCTGCGGCGCACATGGTAAGGTTACTGATGCAAATACAGGGCTTATAACGCGTACCGAAAAGGTTAAACATCCACGCGGCTATATGGATTTAATTAAACCGTATATGTATAAAAGCTGGCATGTAGAGCAAGACGATTTAGCGTTTGAATTTTTTATGAATCGCTTTCGCCTTGTTGAGCCTTGCCCAATTAATGATTTTAATAAACTAACAACACTGCCGCTGCAAAGTCAGCAAAGTGCATTAAACCAGGCAATAAATAAAGGTTTATTGACTCAAACAGACAGCCATTGGCAGGTAACCTTAAAAGGTCATCGCTTTTTAAATGACCTGCTAGAATTGTTTGTGTAGCGCTAAGGCACTGCACAACAATATAAAACTAATAAATATAAATCACCCTAATGGGTTTCTAACAACAAAAGGGAAAACAATGCGTAAACTCACTTTTATTGCGGCCGCAGTAAGCGTTGCACTACTTGCTGGTTGCCAGCAAACAACACAACAATCTACTTCAGCCCCTATTGCACAAGCAGTTCAATCACAACAAAGTGAAATAGACAAAGCCAATGCATTTTTTGAAGATACATTTAACCGCGATGTAATGAGCAGCCCTGTATATCAAACATACATGGGGATTAAGCAAGATTACGATAAATGGGACGATGGCAGCGAAGAAAGAAAGCTTAAAGATTTAGCACAAACAAAAGCTGACCTAGTTGCATTAAAAGCAATTAATCGTGATCTATTAGATGATGCAACAAAAGTTAGCTACGACTTAAAAAAACAGGATCTTGAAAGCTCAATTGCTGACTTTAAATGGCGCTACCATAATTACCCTGTGAACCAGATGTTTGGTACGCATTCTATGATCCCTGCGTTTTTAATTAATCAGCACTCAATTAGTAATGTAAAAGAAGCTAAAGACTACATTTCACGCCTAAATGGTGTAACTGGTGTTATTGATCAGCTTATCGTTGATTTAACTGTACGTGCAGAAAAAGGCATCATAGCCCCTAAATTTGTATTCCCGCATGTTATTGATTCAAGCAAAAACATTATTCACGGTGCACCGTTTGAAAAAGGCGATGATTCTACATTGCTTGCTGACTTTAAACGCAAAGTAACAGCGCTTGAAATTAGCCAAGACGAAAAAGACTCGTTAATCAGCGATGCATCAGATGCATTAAAATCGGCTGTTAAACCATCTTACTCTAAGCTAATTAATTACCTAGCGCAGCTTGAGAAACGTGCTGATGATCGCGATGGCGCATGGAAATTACCAGATGGCGAAGCGTTTTATAACAACGCACTTAAGCGCACTACAACAACAGATTTAACGGCTAAAGAAATTCATGCAATTGGTTTATCTGAAGTGACACGTATTCATGATGAAATGCGTGAAATTAAAGATAAAGTAGGCTTTAAAGGCGACTTAAAAGCGTTTATGCAGTTTATGAAAACTGACAAACAATTTTACTACCCTAATGATGCACAAGGTAAGCAACGCTACCTTGATGAAGCCACTGGACTTATTGATACAATGAAAACACGCTTAGATGAGTTATTCATTGTTAAACCAAAAGCTGATTTAAAAGTAAAAGCAGTTGAAGCATTCCGTGAAAAAGCAGCGGGCAAAGCATTTTACCAACAGCCAGCTCCAGATGGTTCACGCCCAGGTATTTACTACGCTAACCTTTATGACATGGAAGCTATGCCAACATATCAAATGGAAGCACTTGCTTACCACGAAGGTATTCCGGGTCACCACATGCAAATCGCTATTTCGCAAGAGCTAGAAGGCGTTCCTAAGTTCCGTAAATTTGGTGGTTACACAGCGTATATTGAAGGTTGGGGTTTATACTCAGAGTTCATTCCTAAAGAAATGGGCATGTACTCAGACCCTTACTCAGATTTTGGTCGTCTTTCAATGGAGCTATGGCGCGCATGTCGTCTAGTGGTTGATACGGGTATTCACGCGATGAAGTGGACTCGTCAAGAAGGTATTGATTACTACGTAAATAACACGCCTAATGCAACATCTGACGGTGTTAAAATGGTTGAGCGTCACATTGTAATGCCTTCACAAGCAACGGCTTATAAAGTGGGTATGCTTAAGATTTTAGAGCTTCGTGAAGACGCTAAAAAGCAACTGGGTGATAAGTTTGATATTCGCCAGTTCCACGACGTAGTACTTAAAAATGGTCCTGTACCACTAAATGTACTAGAGAACTTTGTTAATGAATGGGTAGCAAGCAAAAAAGCTTAAAACCAATTTAAACAATTGCTTTAAATATGAAAGGTCGCATTTGCGGCCTTTTTTGTTTTATAGTAGTAAAAAAAATTTTTGGAAATAATAATGGATTTAAGCATACAACTACTTAACGCGCGTATTTCAAAGCAACAGTTAAATGAGCTCGATAACGACTTTAAGCAGTTAAGCCCTGCTCAGCAAACTTTGCAGCTTAACCATTTATATGACAGCGCCCAACGATTGAGTGTTAAGTATGACTTTATGCAAAACATAGCAACGCGGATATTAAGCTCTAACACAGCGCCTTCTCCATTTATTAATCAACTCACTAATATTGACGCATTGAGCTTTTTTACCCCTGCGCTGAAAGTAAATAAAGGCTTTTTAGTACAAGATACACAAGAAAATAACGTACTGCACAATGTGTTTAAGCATGCCGATGCTACAAAGCTGCCATTTAACTATGTGCGCTCTTTGATGTTGTTTGAATCAAATGATGAGTTAGCTAAAGCGCTGGCGCAGCCCAACTCTCATGGCTTAACACCGGTTGCCTGCTACATAGCCTATGCAAATAAACCTAGCACACCGGTAAAGCATGAATTTTCAGCTTTGTTAGCATTAATGGAAATAGAGCAAAAACAAAACCCTAACGCAAAACAACAGCTTGCCAACGTAATAAAAGGGCAAAAAGTTAACGAGACCACAATTTTACTGAGCGCCGCTTACTTGCAACGCTCAACGGCGCAAGTTGCTCACTTAATCAAGGCGCTTTAATTCACTCACAACTTCTGTACGCACACTGTCTATGGCATGTGTAATAGATTGCGCAGCACTTTCGTGATCAACCATATTTGGCCAATTTGTTTGCCAGACCTTTTGTAAGTCTTTTGTTTTTAAATGTGCTTTATCAACGGCTAAGTAGCTTAAGTCATGAATTAAGTTAACTTTGACCCAGCCTTTTCTGGGGCTGCCATCTATTTTGTTATTATCGTAATGTGCTGCAAATACAATAAGCTCAAGCTCGGCTAGTTCTTGTAAAATTTGAAAGCTAGCAATGCGTGTATTGTTGTTATCTTCACTTGCCTCCATCCGCCATGCATTATAACTAAAGCCTATAAACGCAAATACTACGCTCGCTATAGCAGTAAAAAAATACGAACGGGGCGCCAGCACAAACTGACCATATTTAGACTCTGACATATTATTTCCTAGTCATTTAAGTAATATTCAACACTGGTTACCACTCTTATATTTTTTATTTGCGGTGTGTTTGAATCTCGATTACTGATACTAAATTGCCCTTGGCGAGCTGTTTTTATTTTGCCTAATTTTGAATTAGAGTCTTTAGCAAATTTATTAGCGACTTCACGCGCTTTTTCAGTTGCTTCTTGCACCATCGCAGGCTTTACGTCATTGAGGCCAGTAAAGATGTATTCAACTTTTGTTTCGTAGCTATCTTGCACTATTGCGATATCTTGTTTAGCAAGCTGGCTTACTTTACTCAGCGCGTTTTGCACTTTATCTGGCGCAGCAGAATAAACAATAATATTTGAGCGCACTATGTATCTAAATTGTTGATTTTCATTACTGTATTCACGTGCTTGCTTATCAATAACTGACTGGCTACCTATTGTTATTTCATCGTCGTCAAAACCATGGAGTTTTAAAAAAGCAGTTACCGCATCATTTTTTTTCTCAACTCGGCTTACTAATTTTTCAAGGTTATTGTCGGCATCACTAAATTGCAGAGGCCAAATTACCGTATCGGCTATTACTTCTCGCTCGGCCAATCCCTTAACCTGCACAGTACGTTCCATCCCTTTCACACTCAAAGCGGTACTTTTTAAAATAAACCCTAAGCTAATTAAGCCTATACTTAAACAAATAGCCGCTATAACAATGTAAAAACCGGGGTTTTTATTCACAATAATCTCCTTGATTGATATCAATAATAAGCATCGAGACGCTCGAAATAACACAGTAAACAGGGTACATTGAGACAATAAATAACGCAAAATTTAATCAGCCTAGGAAAAACCATGAGCCTTAAGCGTATAACCCAATTTTTTAACCCAAGCTCAGTGGCCATTATTGGCGCCTCTAACATATCAACTCGGGCTGGTTTTGTGGTTATGCGCAACTTACTTCAGGGCGGTTTTAAAGGGCCGATAATGCCTGTTACTCCAAGCCATAGCGCAGTACATGGCGTACTTGCTTACCCCTCTATTGCTGACTTACCAAAAGTACCTGACCTTGCTGTTATTTGTACTAACAAAAACACCTTAATTGATATTATTGAGCAGCTTGGAGAGCTTGGCTGTAAAACAGCTATTGTTATTGCCGATGGGCTGTCTGGGGAGCAAAAAAGCGCGCTTAAAGCATGCGCTCAAGCCAAGCAAGTTACTTTGCTTGGACCCAATTGCTTAGGCTTGCTGATCCCTCATATTGGGTTAAATGCGAGCTTTTCACATACCGTGGCAAGCCCAGGTAAAATAGCATTTGTATCGCAATCAGCAGCAGTATGCTCAACCATTTTAGATTGGGCTAAAAACAAAGAAATTGGCTTTTCATATTTTGTATCAGTAGGCGATTGCCTTGATATAAACTTCAATGAGCTACTCGACTTTTTAGGTCGTGATGCTAAAACAAAAGCTATTTTACTCTACATAGATAACATTGAAGATATTCGTGGCTTTATATCAGCAGCAAGAGCCGCGGCCTTTAGTAAACCTGTAATTGCGATTAAAACAGGTAAAACAACTGCAGGCGCACTTGCAGCCGAAATTCACACCGGCGGAAAGCAAAGCTCTGACGCTGTTTACGATGCGTTATTTCAACGAGCGGGTATGCTGCGTGTAAATGATTTACGAGAGCTATTTGCAGCGACACAAACACTCGCCATGCATCCAAAATTATTAAAAGTAGAACAACTGACAATTTTAACTAATGGTGGCGGCCCGGGTGTTATGGCTGTTGATGAGCTTATTCAAAGCTCCGGTAAATTAGCAGAACTAAGCATTGAAACCCGAAATGCGCTAAATAAAGTTATTCCGCAATCAGAAACCACCTCAAACCCTGTGGATATTTTTGGCGACTCAGCACCTGCGCGTTATAAGCAAGCATTAGAAATTTTACTGCACGCAAAAGAAGTTAAAAACTTACTGATTATCCATACTCCCTCAGCGCTTGCGCCCAGCGAAGACTACGCCAACATTATTGTAGAAACCTTACAAACATTACCTAAAATGGCACGCCCTTACGTTATAACTAACTTTATGGGTGAAGACGCATCTTACGCTGCCAGAAAAGTGTGCTCAAACAACGCAATACCCACTTATCGTACGCCTGAAGGGGCTGTTGGCGCATTTATGCACTTGGTAACGTATCGTCGTAACCAAAAGCATTTAACGCAAACACCTGAGTCGAACACTGATGACGCTAAAATAAATAAGGTGGCAGCTAGAACCCTTATTAATGAGTTTTTAGATGATGGACAAAGCTACTTACCTACCCATCAGGCAAGCCAAGTATTAAACCACTATGGTATTAAATGCATTCAAACTGAGGTCGCTTACACCCCAACAGAAGCCAAAGAGCAAGCCATTGAGCTTGGTTTTCCGGTCGCGCTGAAACTTATTAGCCCAAGTATTGCTTCGA
This sequence comes from Pseudoalteromonas sp. SR43-7, assembly GCF_014163785.1. Lineage (NCBI taxonomy): Bacteria > Pseudomonadati > Pseudomonadota > Gammaproteobacteria > Alteromonadales > Pseudoalteromonadaceae > Pseudoalteromonas > Pseudoalteromonas sp. SR43-7. The sequence continues at coordinate 19,665 of NZ_JACJDY010000005.1, forward strand.
AGTCTGAAGTAGGTGGTGTGGTACTTAACTTAAACGACGCCAACGAGGTTGAACAAACTGCTTTTGCGATGCTTATCCGTATTAAAAACACTTATCCGGATGCTGTTATTGAAGGGTTTTCATTACAAAAAATGGCGCCGCGAGCAGGCGCTAATGAGCTGCGAATTGCTATTAAAACCGAGCCTAATTTTGGCCCTGTTATATTATTAGGTGAAGCAGGCACTGGCCTTGAATATGCACAAGCCGCCGTTGCTCTACCTCCACTGAATATGAACTTAGCAAAGTATTTAATTGCTGCAGCGCACGACAAAGGCGTATTAAAGGAGCGCATACTCCCCGAAAAAGTTGATAAGTATCGTTTATGTGCACTGCTAACGCGTATTTCTCAGTTAGTTATTGATCAACCCGATATAAGCTCAATGGAACTAAATCCTATACTTGCCAGCAATGGGCAGTTTTTAGTTCTCGATGCCACTATGACACTTAACCGCTATCAAGCTCAGAGCAATCGTAAGCGCTTATCTATTCGTCCTTACCCTATTGACCTTGTTGAAGTGGTAACACTTAAAAATAACACTCAAGCTACGCTCAGACCGATAAAACCGGAAGATGAACAAGCTCATAAAGTATTTGACGAGTCACTTAACAAAGAAGACAGATATAAACGCTTTTTTGGCGAACTACCACAATTTAACCACGATCAACTCGCTAAAATGACGCAAATTGATTACGACCGTGAAATGGCGTTTATTGTTTGCCAACGCTTTGAAGGTAAAACTCGCACATTAGGTGTGTCTCGCGTCATTATGGACCCCGATAACCTGCATGCTGAGTTTGCCATTGTAGTACGCTCAGATTGCCAAGGTTTAGGGCTTGGTCGCATACTAATGAGTGCAGCAATTAACCACTGTAAACGTCAAGGTGTGGAATCGATTGAAGGCATAACCTTACCAGAGAATACAGGGATGATTGAGCTTGCCCGTAAGTTAGGTTTTAAAATTAGTCGCGACTTTGAAGAAGGCAGTATTAACATGGTACTTAAACTTAAATAATGAATGAACCACACACTTTAAGACAAAAAATGGCTTGCCTGTTTGAAGGTACAGGTCAATATCAACGTTCAGGGCATATTCTTGATATTGCGCTCATTAGCTTAATAATGATTAACGTTGTAGCCATTGTTATTGAGTCAATCCCAAGTGTGGTAGAGCAGTATTACAACGAATTCTTAGTTTTAGAAATTGTATCGGTCGCTATTTTTGCTATTGAATACTTAGCCAGGCTTTGGGCCTGTGTAGATAAAACACAATATGTAGCAATGGAAGGCTCAAACAGTAAACGCAGATTAAAGTATTTTTTATCACCACTTGCGTTAATCGACTTAATAGCGATTTTGCCAAGCTTAATGATGTTTTTATTTCCTCTCGATTTACGTTTTTTACGCATACTCAGATTATTAAGAGTATTTAAACTCACTCGCTACTCACGCGCCATGCAGCTACTTTTAAAAGCCTTTAACGATGAAGGTAGTTCATTAATGGCTGCTTTTTTTATAATGGCCGTTGTGCTTATTTTAGCTTCATGCGGAATTTATTTAATTGAGCACGATATACAACCCGATAAATTTGGCTCTATTCCTGCGGCTATGTGGTGGGCAATGGCAACACTGACGACCGTTGGTTATGGCGATGTAGTACCTATAACACCATTGGGTAAATTTTTCGGTGGCGTTATCACGCTACTGAGTATGGGTATGGTCGCTATTCCTACCGGATTACTCGCGTCTAGTTTTTCAGAACAGATACGTAAACGCCGTCAGTTTTTTGAAGACGCTGTGCACGAGTCAATTCAAGGTGGCACACTTAATGACACTCAACAAATACACCTAGAAGAGCTACGTCATAAGTTAGGCTTGAGTAAGCTAGAAGCTAATAAGGCCATTAAAACGCAGTTAAATGAGCATAACAGCCATATGTTTTGCAGGCACTGCGGTAAAAGACCCTAAATCAGTACGACTATTCTCAATTGAATATGTCACTCCAATCGCGATTAATAAGCGCGAGTACGTCGGTATTAGGTACCGGTTTACTAAATAAATACCCTTGGAAATGCTTGCACCCTCTCGCCTTTAAAAAAGCAAGTTGATGCGAGCTTTCTACGCCTTCAGCTACACACTCTTTGCCTAAACTATCAGCAAGGGCAAGTGTTGATTGGATAATAGCTTCATCGTCAGAATCTATGCCTATGTCTTGTACAAAGCTTCTATCTATTTTTAGTACATCAATAGGAAAACGTTTTAAATACGTAAGTGATGCGTAACCTGTACCAAAATCATCCATGTACAATCTACAACCCAACTTTTTAAGTTGTTCCATGCTATGCAGCGCTTCTTTTGAATCACGCATTAATATTGATTCGGTTATTTCAAAAACAATTGCCTCAGACGATACACCCGCTTTACTTAACGCTCTTCTAATTTCAGGAACAAGGTCTTTAAACTCAAAATCTAGTGCTGATAAGTTAATAGATAAATACAGGTTAGGTGAGGCTTTTCGCCACTCTTTTAACTCGAATAAAGCGCGCGCAAAGGTCTGCAGCATAATTTTTGTAATTAAGCCTATCCCCTCTGCAGCCAGCGAAAACTCTTGAGTTTGTACTAGTTTATTTTCGGGCCAACGCAGCAGCACTTCAAAGCCTTCTGTTTTTTGGCTCTTAGCATTAATAATAGGCTGATAGTAATTACAAAACTCTTCTTCTCGATACGCTCTAGTAAGCTGAGATTCAAGATGCAGCGCTCTTTGAACATGCTGGTTCATCTCTTGCTTATAAAACTGGTAGCGCCCTTCTAAAGAGTCTTTTGCATGATATAACGCTATGCTCGCAGCTTTTAAAAGTGCGGGGCCTTGCTCTGCGTCATCTGGCGATATCGACACACCAATACTTAAATTAACGTTTACAACTTGACCATTAATCGCAATATTTTGATTCACGCAATCCATCAACTTAGTACATATTATAAGTACTTGCTCTATCTGATGAATATCCTCTACTAACACAACAAACTCATCGCCACCAAATCGCGCAACACTATCCGATGGTCGCAAAGAGCACTTTAAGCGCTCAGCAACTTCTTTAATTAGCTCATCAGCCGCTTCGTGCCCTAATGAGTCATTAAAGTATTTAAAACGTTTAATATTGATATGTAACAAAGCCACTTTGCATCCATGCAGTTTTGCTTGTTCAAGGGCATGTTCAACGCGGTCATTAAATAATGTACGATTTGGCAGCCCAGTTAAGGCATCATAGTTGGCCAATAAGTGCAGCTCATTTTCAGCTGATTTTTGTGCGTTTATATCGGTTAAAATAATGACATAACTATTAAGGCGCTGCTCGTTATCGGCCACTGCACTTATTTTCACAAGTACATGACGCGATTCACCATTAGCTAGAACCACACTGTCTTCACACGAAAAATGCTCCCCAACAGATAGCTTTTGCATAATACGTAAATAATCAAAACGATTGCTGCGCGATATACCTAAATTTAAAGTCCGGCTAGATAACGACTCTGCGGAGAAATTAAAGGCGGTTTGCAGTGATTTATTAGAAGCCCGAATATTTAAGTTTTTATCGAGTATAAACACCCAATCACGTGTTTGCTCAAATGCTGCCGTAAATAGTAAAGCGTGTTCTTCAAACACCATCTCACGGGTCATATTTGTATAAGTACCCGCTACTTTTTGTGGAGTTTTATCATCCCACTCAACTACTTTTCCAAAGTCCTTATACCAGCGCCAATAGCCTTTTGCATGGCGCAGGCGGTAGGTACAATTAAAGTAACCTTTATCGGTAGATAAAAACTCAAGCCACTCTAAGCGAAATAGCTGTTTGTCCTGCGGATGAATTTTAGATAAATATTCATCAAGGCTTACAGTTTCATTTTCGTAGCTTAACTCACTGGCTAAGCGGGGTTGGTAAATGCTTGGGTTGCTCGACTCCCAATCCCAGACACCCGATTCGCTGCCTTCAAGTGCTAATTTTAAACGCGCTTCGCTTTCTTTACTTTCTTTATTTGCTGCCAATAAAATACGCTGAATTTTATTACGGCGCATAACCCACATAGCAACAAAACCAATAAACAGCATGGCGTAAAGCACCATAAAATAAGGTGCACGCCAAAGCGGATACTTTACTTTTATTTTTAAAATAGCAGGCGAGGTATATTCGCCAGTCAGGGGGTCTTTAGCCCAAACTTTTAATTGGTAATTACCTGGATTCAATTTTGGAAACAATACGCGGTTGTTATTTCGAGTATAACTTTTTTGTCCGTTATCGAGTTGATACTCATAAATAATGCGTTCTTGATTACTAAATGCCATAGCCGAAAATGCCACTTCAAGCCCAATATCATCATGGTTTAACACAACCTCGTTAAGAGGCTGTTTTAAATCAAGCGATAGTTCTCGTGACATTAAATCAACTCGCGTAATATTTACGTGATCAATAAGTGACTGGTAATTTTGGTTTTCCATTGGGTGAAAATAAGTAAAACCTTTTAAGCTACCATACGCAATATGGCCATCTTTAAGCTGTGCCATGGCGTTACTATTAAACTCAGCAGAGAGTAGCCCTTCTGACGTAGAAAATTGTTGAAAATGAAGTGTTTCTGGGTTTAATCGCCAAATGCCTTTATGGCTACTCATCCAGATCATGCCATCATCATCTAGCACCATATCGTAAAGCAATGTGCCTAATTTATTCTTCTCTAAATCGATTGTATGTACTAATTGATAAGTAGATGCGTCAAGGCCTATCAAGCCAAAATTAGAAAGTGATATCCACAATATATTGTTGTTATCAATTAAATAAGAAAGCACGCTAATGGCTACGTTTTCGTGCTGCTTTGGCACTTTGTAAATCAGTTTAAGTGCTAAATCACTTGGGTTTACTTGATATAAAATTCCAGCATTAAAAAATAGTGGTGAGTCTGGCTTATTGCTCAACGCGGGTAAAAAGCCATGAGCTAAAAAGGGTTCAAATTGGTCAAACTGGCCACCCAGACGCGTTATTACTTGAGAATCAATATTGTATATAAATACCCCATGATCTGAGTGCACAAAGTATAGATCGCCATTTGGCATGAGTGTAACGCCATGCACTCTACCAGTAATCAGCTCTTGATCAGCAGGGTTATGCACTTTTGGTTCGCTAACTTGATGCGTTACAGGGTCAAAAATAAATAAACCACGGTTTGTATAAAGCCATAAATTATCTTTATAGGGCGTTATTTCATATACGGTAAACTCAGTGGTGAGTAAGTCGACTTTGTAGTCTTTTAAATAAGCTTTACCAATATTTGTTTTTAAATCAACCTCGGTAATACCGTTATGCGTTGCAAGCCAAAGCTTGTCTTTATATTCGGTAATCCCCCAGATAGAGTGATGTGATAAACCATCCCCTCCGAGCAAAGTGCCATCGACATTATTAAAATGATAGCTGTCGTGAGATAAGTAAAACGCTCCATCAGTCTTAGTCGCAACCCATGTACCACCCGATTTATCTTTAGCCATATCAATAATACTGGTATCGGCAAGTGTGTACTTACTTTTGGCTATTCGAGTATTTTTAATCATCTCTTTTGTGTTTAAATCAAATTTAAACAAGCCTTTGTCGGTAGCTAAATCTATTGTTCCGTGTTCGTTTACTATGCTCCAAACATTTAAGTCACTTAGTAATACTTTACTTTTAAAAGGTAAATCTGGGCGTTCAAACATTTTTGATAAGTTACTAATATCAACTTCGTATAAGCCTTGTACCGCCCCTACTAACAACTGTTTATTTTCACCTAATGCGAACGACTTAACATTATTTTGGTAAATATGTTCAGCTTCACCTTTTAAATGCTGTAGAGGTCTAACTTGCTCGGTGGCAATATCAAATACGTATGCACCATGGCTTGTACCTATAAATATATAACCATTGTAGGCAAACAGCTTTCTCACAAGAGTATTTTTATATTTAGCCGGAAGCTCAAAAATAGTTGTTATTTTTCCGGTTGCTATATCAAGCTTTGCAAAATCGCGGCCTCGCCCAATCCAAAGTGTTTTTTTATCAACGGCCACCATACTAAAAACAGACTGATTGATAATTTCTTCTTCACTGGTCGGTTTTTCTAGAAATTGCTGATATGAATCTGTTACGGGGTCGTATCTAAATAGGCCTGCAAGTAAAGAGGCTATCCAAATGTGCCCTTGAGGGTCTTGGTAAATACGATCGATGATCGCCTCTTCTAACTCACCATTAGGGCCGTTTATTGGAATAACTTGATAGCCATCATAACGATTAAGCCCGGCCTCTGTCGAAAGCCAAAGGTAACCGTTAGTGTCTATAAGCATTGTATTAACGTAGCTTTGCGATAAGCCTTCGCTAGGAGATAAACGTTTTACTTGTGCCCCTACTTGGCAACTTAGAATAGTTATTAAAACTACAAAGCAACTAATGATCCCATTAACGTATTTACTCATGCTTATTCCATATTATTATTTATTATTATGGGTACTCTAGAGCGACTATATTTCGATGTTTGTAAGTATCAAAAAGTACTTGTAAAGCAAGAGTATATGTTAACACCTGGTTAAAACCAATAGCACAATACAAATCAGCTACGTTTTCATATGCGAAGGTCTTTATCTCTCTATTTTGCGACTTTAAGAGTGTTGAAAGCAATTGTTTTGCAATCCCTTTACCGCGATGTTCCAGCGCAACAAACATGGTAGATAAAAATAAAAACTCTGTTTTATCTTGTAACCTACATGCTGCCACTATTTCATTATTATAGTAAGTAACCCATACCTTATCTTGTTTATTAGCACGCCCTCTTACGCTGTGCTTTTTGTAGAATTTATTCACAAGTGGGGTTTTTAGTTCATTTAACACTTCAACTTTATACATTTTTATATCGATATTTAGCTAAGCATTAGCGCTAAATACTGTTCAAATTTTTGTTTCAAAACCATTTGCTCTGCCATTGGGCGGCTGTGGATTGTGTTGTAAACTTGCTCTCTCGTTTTTTTATTACGCTTAATTTGATACGCCCAAAAAGACGCTTCATAATCTAACTGAATTTGATATTTTTCTTCACGTGGTAATAGGCATAAATTAAAACTCACAATACTTCCTCATTCGCTTTTAAGATTATTTGATTCCCCCTCTAAACTGGGCAAGAGGTAATCTCCTTGTTATTATACGCGTCTTATTTTATTTATTTCTGTAGTAATTGGAACTGATAATGAATAGACATTTTAGTATCTTGTTATTATTGGTAAATTTATTTTTTAGTGCCTCTTGTTTTAGTCATCAATACAACCTCACTTTTAATCGTCCGCAAAGTACACCTCAAGCTGATTATGCCTTAGAGCTATTAAAGTTAGCATACGCAGATATCGGTTTTAAAATACATATAATCGATTTTAGTCACCAAAATGCTTTGCTCGCTGCAAATAATGGCGTACTTGATGGGCAGTTAGGAAGGGATGCAAGCATTGAAGAAAATTACGAAAACTTAATTAGAGTCGATTATGAGCTATTTAAGTTTGACTTAGTATTATATAAAAACTGTTTACCTAACAGTTTAGAACAGCTCGATAGCGTCGCAATTGTTGATGGCTACCCTGTGCAAGAACATTATTTAGCAGGCACACAGTTTGCAGGGAATATTATTAAAGTTAAAAGCATGAATACCCAACTTAATTTGCTTGCTCAGAAAAAAGTACAGGGAGCTCTAATGATTAACTTTATAATGCAAAACAATGAGCTCCCGTCACCTCAAGGCTGTTTTGTAAAAGAAGTACTGAGTACTTATCCGCTTTATCATTATTTAAATAAACGTAATGAAAACTTAGTAGAAAAGCTTAAAATGTCATTAATTAACCTAACTAACAATGGCACTGTGTACGCACTAAGAGCCAAATATGGATTAAGCTTTTAAAAGTCGAACCCTTGCTGCTGCGCCTGCGTGCTTGGCACTGCATTTTGCTGCTTTTTTTGAAGGTAGCGCTTGTAGCGCTGCTGGCACAAACTAAGCACCTTCTTTTTTTGGTCGTTCGATAAGGTATTCCACGAAAAGCGTTCATCCCGACTACGATAACACCCTTTGCAATATCCTCTGTTGTTAACTAAGCAAATACTTTTGCAAGGACTTGGAATATCAAATATTTCAATTTGTTGCATGCATAAGTACCGCCCAGTTGAAGAGGAGGTATTAGTATAGCGTTATTTTTGAGCAAAAAAAAAGCAGCAATTAAATTGCTGCTTAGTTTTGTTGAGCTGGGATTATTAATACTCACAGCTATTGGTATTTATCTCTGTTTTACGGTGAAATGGCTTAGCGTACATGGCCAGCACTAACGGTTTTAACTCTTCTGGTACACAGGCTAAACGCTGTTCAAACGTCGCTGTATCTGGAGAGTCTATTACCGCCTCTTTACAGCCACCAGCAATGTAATTACCTGGGTGCAAGTAAAACGAATCTACAATTTGCCTATCAATTGTTTTAGCAAGCTCTTCAGCACTATCACATTTAGATTCGATTGGTTGTCCAAATGCTAAATGCACATGCCCTTTAGCTGAACTAAAACCTTCAACAATACTGGCAATATCTTCACCCGCTGACTTAATATATTCACCATGATGCTGTTTATGATAAAGCTCTTTAGCCTTAGCAATTGCACACGGTTCATATTGATAAGAAATAGAAACAGGCACTATTTTTAACTCTTTAATATAATCGCCAAATTCTTTCTTTTGTTTACGTCCATTTAATTGCAACATTTTTAAAAGGGCAGGATCTGTTTGATCAAAACCGTCTTTTGCACGCCCTTCTTTTTGTGCAATCCAAATAGAATTTCCACCGATTAAAGAGTCATAGATATATGACGATAACTGGGTTAATGCTTTTAACATTTCTTTTGGTGCTTTAGCAGAGCGCTTAACAATAAAACTTTTATTTAAACGCATAAGCTCAGTAATGTAAGGTATTTGCAATAAATTATCGCCAATAGCAATACGCACTGTTTTCATTTTATGCTGATATAAACCCCAATTAACTAATGCAGGATCAAGCACTATGTCTCTGTGGTTTGAAATAAATAAATAGGCCTGATTAGCGTCTAACTGATCTAGCCCAGAAAAGGTAACTTTTGATGTGGTGCGCTTCACTAGTTTATCTAAGTATTGCGCCACTTCATTTTGCACATCTTCAACGGTGCTTACTTTGCCCCATTTTTTGCGTAACTGACTTCTTACCATTGGACGTGCAATAAAAGGCACTGCCGATAAAAAGCGCGGTAAATTATACTTTGCTATTACATCAATAAACGCATCATCGTTAATCAAACGTGTAAGCGACGCCGCAACTTCGTCGTCGTTGTATGGGCGTATATCTGCGTATTTATCTTCTAATTCACTCATTACTACATCTACAATGTTAAAAAACGGCACGCTAAAGCGCACCGTTTATGTCTATATCCGATTATAACTCAGCCAATCTAAAATGCGAAATAACCAAAAAAACGATTTTTTATTTTAGCAACTTGCTTTAAAGCCGAGTTTAATTACCTTCTATGACCATAGGCTTGCTTATAAGTGCAAAAAAACTGATCAGTCTAGCAAAATACCATGTTCTCAATCTGCTAGTGGGCAGACCACTACTACATAGCCCTCTAATCATTTGGTAGTAATACCATTAACAAAGCCTTTCTTTCGTAGTACCTTAAGCCCATATTTTAGATTTTTGATGGATCGTAAGCCTCTTTTTTACGATTTTAACTCTTTCAGATCCACTTATTTTAGGGCTCATAATGAACATTACTATTCTTGATAACGCAACGTTAGCTAAAACATCTCTTTCGTGTATAGAACAACTTGGTAAATTAACGACTTATGAACTTACCAGCCCAGAGCAAGTTATTGAGCATTGCCAAGGCGCTGATGTATTAATCACTAATAAAGCAGTTTTGAGTCGCGATACGATTAGTCAGCTAACACAGCTGAAATTAATTTGCGTAAGTGCAACCGGTACTAATAATGTTGATTTAGAAGCCGCTAAAGAATTTGGTATTGCCGTCACTAATGTAGCTGGCTACTCAACCCCTTCAGTTGTTCAACATACGTTTTCTTTAATTACTAACTTACTGGGTAACACCCACCGCTATCAGGCAGATTGCCAGCAAGGCGCATGGCAAAAAAGTGAAATGTTTTGCATACTCGATTACAGCTTTAACGACTTACAAGGTAAAACATTTGCCATTATAGGCGGCGGTACGCTAGGCAAAGGCGTTGCTAAAGTGGCTGAGGCATTTGGCGCTAATGTTATTGTTGCAGAGCGTAAAGGGGTTAAATGTCGTGATGGTCGTACGCCTTTTGAAGACGTCATTAAAACAGCCGATATAATCAGCGTACACTGCCCGCTTACAGATGAAACACGTGATTTAATTGCACTTAATGAGCTTAAAATGATGAAGCCAAGCGCTATAATTATTAATACAGCACGTGGTGGTATTATTAACGAAGCCGACTTAGCAACAGCGCTTAAGCAAAACCTAATTGCTGGAGCGGGTGTTGATGTACTAACTAAAGAACCTGCTGAAGCTTCAAATCCACTTGCTAATTACACAGGCAATAACTTATTACTTACTCCACATATTGCATGGGCAAGTACTGAATCTATTGTGCGTTTAATTAATGAAGTAAGTTTAAATATTGCGGCATTTACTAAAGGTGAATCACGCAACCGCTTGGTTTAATCATTTTATTGTAGTAATCAAATAAGCTAAAAAATGGCTGTTTTTACTAATATATTTAATATTTTATTAGATAAAAACAGCTTAACTCACTTAACAAACTGATTCATAACAACTTATTAATATGGTCTACTCTTTGCTTTAATACAGTTAATAACCAATTAAAAATCTTATTAAGGTAAATAAAAATGAAAAAATCACTTTTAGCAGCCGCTTTAATCGCTCCATTTTTAACAGGCTGTGTTATTGCCGTGTCAGATGGCGAAGCTGAGACTCATTGGGCAGGGAAAAACTCATCAAGCTGGCAAGCACAGCATAAAAATAATCGTGAAGTGATATCAGAGCTAAAAATGGATAGCAGCTACCAGTCTGTTTTAACGCAATTAAAAACGCCTAATTTCACTGAGCTATTAAAAAAAGATGACGATGTATACCAAGTACTTTTTTATGTAACGCATAGCAAGCATTCAGATTCAAAAACAACAAAAGATGAATGTACGCCACTAGTATTTAAAAATGATAAGTTAGTGGGCATTGGTGACACCGCTTTAGGTATGATCACGCAGTAACCAATAAAAAATGTTTGATACAAAAACGCCAATATATGAATATTGGCGTTTTTTGTATATTAAGTTTTTAGCGTGCGACTATTCTATCTCGTCCTGCGTCTTTAGCGGCATATAAGCCTAAATCGGCCTCTTCTAATAATGCTTGCTCAGCATACACTTTACCACTTTGTGTAGTGGCAATACCTATACTTATAGTGATGTGGTCTGCATTTAATGAAGCTTTATGTTCTATATTCAAAGCATTTACAGCATTGCGTAATTTATTAGCAAACTCCATTGCTTCATGCCTATCAATTCCTGGTAGCACAGCAGCAAATTCTTCTCCGCCATAACGAGCAATAAAGTCACTGCCACGTTCACATTGAGCCGCAAGTGCTTGCGCAACATTCTTTAAACACTCATCGCCAGCACGGTGTCCGTAGCAATCGTTGTAACGTTTAAAGTGGTCTATATCCATAAGTAACACCGATAGCGGTGTTCCACTTCGCTTGCTGCGGCGCCATTCTCGAGATAAGTTTTCATCAAGGTAGCGTCTATTTGGTATTTCAGTTAAGCCATCTATCGAAGCTAGCATTTCTAGCAAATCATTTTTTTGCTTTATGAGGAGTTGGTTGCGCACTCTAACGCGAACAATAGAAGGACTAAATGGCTTGGTTATGTAGTCCATTGCACCGAGCTCTAAGCCCTTTGCTTCATCATCATGGCTACGATTGGCTGATATAAATATAATAGGAATAGACTGAGTTATTGGGTTTTCTTTAAGCTCCACAAGTACTTGATAGCCGTCAATTCCAGGCATAATTACATCAAGGATTATTAAATCAACTTGCGCTGTTTTTACAAAGGTCAGTGCTTTTTCACCACTTTCAACCAAGAACACGTCGTGTTCTGCTTTGAGTGTTTTTTCAAGTACTAATCTGTTGATTGGATCATCATCCACAATAAGTACTTTAGCTCTTTTCGACATCCCTAACCCCTAGCCCTTTTATAAAAACAATTACCTGTTCTAGCTGTATAATAAGCTCTTGTAGTGTAATCTCAATAGGCTTATTAGTTGTTTTAAGCGTTCTTTCACACAATAAAGCACAATGTGATAATCGTCTAAAACCTAAATTACCTGCTACACCCTTGATACTATGCACTAAACGTACCAAATCATCCTTATTGGTTGTTTCTTCTAGTTGCGATAGCTGGGTTTTACACAAGCTAGCAAACTTATCAATCATTGTATTAAGTAGCTTTTCATCCATACTAAACTGCGTTAAAGCAAATGATTTTTCAAAAAAGCTTGGTTTAACTAAGTTTAAATCAGCAATTGCATCAATAAGTACTTTAGCAACAACCGGTTTAGTTAAATGTTTATTCATGCCGCACTTTAAAGAACGTTCTACATCAGCAGGTTCACAATGAGCCGTTAAAGCAAAAATAGGCAGTTGCTTTGCGTCAAACTGTTGACGAATCAAAGCGGTTGCTTGACAGCCATCTATTTTCGGCATTTGCACATCCATCAATATTAAGTCAGGCTTCAAAACTTGCAATAATTCCATACCAATTGATGCGCTTAAAGCCGTAACAACATTTACGTTTGCTTGGCGCAGAACACTGCTAATTATTTCTAAGTTAAGCTGATTATCATCAATGGCTAATACAAGTAGACCCGATATATCAGCTTTACTTTGAGTTGCACTGTGTACTGCGGCACTTGTATTAACTATAGGCTTTTGCTGAGAGTTCAAACTAAATAGCCTTTGCCCTAATGCCGATGCTTTAACGTGATGCGCAGCTAAATGCTCGCTTGTCGGTAAATTAAGTGTGTGCTGATGATTAATAATAATTACCGATGTTTCTTTAGCTGATAACGAATCATTAATCGCTTCAACATTTAAAAGTGCAGGTAAGTCAGCTGCATCAATTATTATTTTTTGAGTATTAGAGAGCTTAATTGGGTATTTTAGTACCTCATCTAAATTAATATTAGCAAGTTCGTTATATGCATTTGTCACCTGCTTAAGCTCTTTACTTTGATCAGATAAAATAGCCAATGTATTAGTCGGTAACACTGTGTTTTTAGTGGTATCAACTAAAAAGCTAATACTGAAATAAAATTCGCTGCCGTGGCCTTTTTTACTCTTTAAAGCAATCTCCCCACCCATTAACGATACTGCATGTTTAACAATAGCTAAACCTAGCCCAACCCCTTGGTGTATGCGGGTTGAAGATTCATCACCTTGAGTAAAAGCATCAAATAAGCGACTTTGATCAGCTTCATCTATACCCATGCCAGTATCGATTACTTTAAAGCAAATATGCTGTTGCTCTAGGCTATCGCTTTCAATAAGTTCCATTTTTAAAGTAATGGAACCTGTTTTTGTAAACTTAACGGCATTAGTTAATAAGTTACCTAATATTTGCTGCAAACGTATACTGTCGCATATCAAATCAGGTGCTATTAGCGGGTCAATATCAATAACAAATTCAATACCTTTTCCTTCGCACAATGGAGCCGTTAAGCTTTCACAAATATCCACCAGCTCAACCATGCTAAAAGACGCTTGTTTTAAATCGGTTTGCGAACCTTCAATACGTGCAAAATCAAGCATTCTATTAAGCATTAATAACAAGCTTTGTGCTGCATGCTTAGCTTGATCTGTTTGTTGTAATTGCTTTTGCGTTAAGCCTTGCTCTATTAACATATCAAGCAACCCTAAAACAGCGTTCAAAGGGGTACGTATTTCATGACTTAAATTGGCTATAAAGCGGCTTTTAGCTAGGGTTGCTCGTTCGGCATCTAGTTTTGATTTAGTTAATGCACTCACATCCTGAATGTGTATAACATAATAAGCTGGATCGCGGTTTTCATCCCAGACAAGCGATACACTTAGTTGCAACCAGCTTGTTAAGCCCCCTTGAGCAAGCGTTAAATGGTATACGCGTTTTTTGTCATCTAGCAATTGCGCTAAAGTGCTTTTTATTTGCTTCCATTGGGAGTCATCAAATAATGCTTTCAACTGCTCCCCAACTAGTACTGGCTGATCAGAAAACTGCTTTCTTGCTGCTTTATTTACTTGCAATATGGTGTGTTCAAGCGAGAGTAAAACCACGCAGTTAGCCGCAAATTCAATTGCACTTCTAAATTTAGATTCAGATGATTTTAAGGCCAATAATGTTTGTTGCTGCTCGGTAATATCGCGACCAATGCCCATGGTTCCTAACAGGTGTTGGTGCTCGTTATAAAAAGGTGCAATAGTAAGTTGATACGATTTTGTATCGGTTTCTATTCGCTGTTCAACACTATTTCTGTTTTGTAATACTTGTTTTTCAAGCGCATTTATTTGCTGATCATTGTCACCTAAATCATCTACATATTTACCAACTAATGCAGTTTGATCTTTACCGATGTACGCCTCAAATGCTTTATTGCATCCTAAGAATGAACCATCAATATTTTTAAAGTAAATAAGGTCTGGCACACTGTTAAGCATAGTGTTGAGCAAAGCTAAGTGGCGCTCTTTCGCTTCGTAACTGCGGCTTAGTTTTTCTGATTGCAGCTGAACTAGGTCGTCCAGAGCTTTATTTGCACTTTGTAATGAATCAACTAACTGTTTGTTTTTAGTAAATACCCGCTTCACTTTAGAAAACCAAGGTTGCCAGCTCAGTGGTACTTTGTAATTTAGCTGCTCTTCTTGTTGTGTACCGTTACTCTCAAGATATGACATTAAGTGAGTCATCGGCTTTATAAAAATGCGCTGACTTAACCAAAAAAACACGCCAAACATAATACTTAAAAATAGCGTTAAAAAAGTAAACTCTAGTAATATCTCATACTTAATTGAGCTTATTAATTGGGGTTTGTGCTCGTAAAATGCTGCGTGAATAGGTAACTCATCCATAGGCTGCATAAAGTAATTACTATCACTAGTTAATACTGTTTTTTGACTCTGATAATTGGCCAAGTCTGGCCAATAATTTTTTAACGCAGTCGCTTGCTCTATTATCTGTTTAGAGCTGGCGATAATTTGATGCGATTGGTTCATAAAAACGTATTCACCACTGTTCGGTGACACCTTTTTTAACCACCCAGAAATTGCTTGAACATCATAAATTAAAATAATGTAATCGGCTGAGTCAGTGCTTCGTTGTCGACCAATAGCAAAATACGAATTGTCATTCACTTTAACAATAGGGCTTGAAGTAAGTTTGTTTTGCGCAAATTTTGGCTTAAATTTTCCATTTAAAATTTCAGTAAGCATTAAACTTTGGCTTTTGTTGTGCCTGCTTACATAAGCAAAACCATTATCATCAACATACGCTACAGCAGATAATGACTGCATTAACGCAAGCGTTGTATTAAACGAAGGCCCTAATGTAATAGCCTGCTGCCACTGCATTAATGCCTTAGCAGATAACGCAAACTCACCTTTACCTACAATTTCCGTACTTTGATCAATAAAATGACGATAATAGTAACCATCATATTGATTTATGCCTTCGAGCAAATCTTGATTTATTTTGGGATAAGTCACTTGCTCGTATAAGTTAAACATGGTGGTAAGTAGATTACTCACCGAGTCCATCCCGTGAGTAACCTGTGCTGAAACATTTGTAAAGTCAGCTTGGCGTTTTTCAACCGTCCGCTCAAGCTTTATATTATATAAGTGCAAGCACAGTAAAAAAGCGACAATCAATGGCACTAACAGCGCAATAAATAATGAACGATAATAATGCTTCAGAGGTAAAAAATTCAATGTACTGCCTGCCATTTGGCTCGAAAATCAATCGATAGACTATCGAGCCAATTTGTTAAGCGCAAGTTATAAATTTTCTTCTGCAAACGACGCTAAGCGACTACGCACAACACCGTTGAGGTTTATTGTTGCGCTGCCTTCAAAGTTTTTAAAGCGCTCTACTATGTACGTCAAGCCCGATGTTACTGGCGTTAAATAGTTACTATCTATTTGCGCCAAGTTACCTGTACAAATTAATTTAGTACCTTCGCCGCAGCGAGTAATAATCGTTTTAAGCTGAGATGCCGTTAAATTTTGGCTCTCATCTAAAATTACCACTGCATTTTGAATGCTACGCCCGCGCATAAAGTTAACCGATTTAAACTGTACATTAGCCTTCTCCATTATGTAATTTCGACTCGATATTGGATTTTCGTCGCCTTTGTGCAATACCTCCAGCGTATCAGTGATAGCTGCAAGCCATGGCGCCATTTTTTCCTCCTCCGTGCCTGGTAAAAAGCCTATAGACTCTGCTATTTCTGGCGTATTACGGGTAACTATTACTTTATCGTAAATACCTTTTTCGATGACCATTTCAAGGGCGCTGGCAAGTGCTAACAAGGTTTTACCACACCCTGCTGGTCCTGTTAAAATAACAAGCTCAATACTTGTATCCAGTAGTGCATCTAATGCCATCCCTTGATAAATATTTTTGGGCTTAACGCCCCATGCTTGTTGATGCATTAAACGCTCAACACCAATATCTTTGAGCGTTATGTGCTCGTCATCGTAGCATTTAACACGCGCCGCAAACTGATCCCCTCCATCAAGTAAATATTCATTACAAAATACATCAGGTATTAAGTTTTTAGGCACATGATGAAACGTATCGCGTCCGTGTTGCTGCGTATTACACTCCCCTACATGATCCCAAAAATCCCCTTCAATTTTTTTATAACCACTAGTGAGCAAGCTTATATCGTCAATAAGTTGATCGGTGCGGTAATCCTCAACATATTTAAGCCCGGCGCCTTTGGCCTTTAAACGCATGTTTATGTCTTTTGTAACAAGTATTACTTTTGAATCACTGTGCTGCTTTTGTAAGTACACGGCGCAATTGATAATACGATGGTCGTTTTCGTTACCAGGTAAACCAGAAATGGAGTCGGCAAATAAATGATCATTTACAATAATGAGGGTACCGGCAGAGCTCGCTTTTGCCTTTTTGTTACTCGGCAGCGCCACGCCTTGTAGCATTTGTTCGGGCGTTGCATTTTTAAGTACTTCATCTAATCCACGAATAGCGACGCGCGCATCACGGCTTACGTCGTGTTTTCTGTCTTTTATATGGTCAAGCTCTTCAAGCACCGTCATCGGAATTACAACGTCATGCTCTTGAAAAGACAAATAAGCGAGTGGTTCGTGAAGTAGTACGTTGGTATCTAGCACATACATTTTACTTTCAAGGTTCGAAGCTTTTTCCATAGCACTTTCCTTACGTTTTATGATTTTTATGCTATACCAAAATAACTAAGTAAAACGGGCAAAACTTAAACCTGCAATACTTAATTGCCAAGGCATAATGTAAGTTTAGTCTATTTGTCATAAAAGTCCGTTTTATTACAAACTGTAATTAGTTTTGATTTACCTAAAAAAGAGTCATAAACAAGCTGTTTTAATAGTAATAATTAACACTTACAAAATTAATTAAAAGTGAGCCAAATAGCGCCTTGCAGTGGTGTTAGCTTACAGGTAACATAGCCGCCTTTTTCATCATAGACGAGACATACATGAATTTTTCCTTAGGTCAGCGTTGGATCAGTGATACAGAGTCAGATTTAGGATTAGGCACCGTTGTTGCCATTGAAGGCCGTCAGGTCAGCATATTATTTCCTGCCAGTGGTGAAAACCGTGTTTATTCTAGTGCAGAAGCACCTGTTACCCGTGTGGCATTTAATCCTGGCGATGTGATCAAAAGCGTTGAAGAATGGGAATTAGAAGTAGAGTCTATTGAAGTACAAGGCGAGTTACTTTGTTATCATGGCACCCGTGTTGATAATGGCGAAACAGCCAAGTTAAAAGAGACCTTTTTAGATCATTTTATTAAGTTTAATAAACCACAAGATCGTTTATTTGCAGGCCAAGTAGATCGTTTTGATCGCTACACACTTCGCTACCAAACGTGGTTACATAAATTTGAACGTGAGCAATCGCCTATTAAAGGCTTAATTGGTCAGCGTGCTAATCTTATTCCGCACCAGCTTTATATTGCCCAAGAAGTGGGTAAACGTTTTGCCCCACGCGTACTTTTATCAGATGAAGTAGGCCTTGGTAAAACAATTGAAGCGGGCATGATACTACATCAACAAATTATCAGTGGCCGTGCGAGCCGCGTACTTATTGTGGTGCCTGAAAACTTACAGCACCAATGGTTAGTAGAAATGCTACGCCGCTTTAACTTACGTTTTTCTATTTTTGATGAAGAGCGCTGCGACGAAGCGTTTGCAGATTCTCCAAACGTGTTTGATACAGAGCAACTAGTACTTACCAGCCTTGAGTTTTTAACCAAGAAAAAACGTTGGTTTGAACAAGCAACACTTGCTGATTGGGATCTTTTAGTAATAGATGAAGCCCATCATCTAAGCATCAATAACGGCAAGCCAAGCTCAGAATACCAACGTATGGCAGAGCTTAGCCAAGATATTCCTGGCCTTATTTTGCTTACAGCAACGCCTGATCAACTTGGTCACAGCAGTCACTTTGCGCGTTTACAATTACTCGATCCGGATCGTTTTTACGACTACGACGTGTTTAAAGAAGAAGAAGCAAATTATAAAGACGTAGCGCAAGCGGCAAATCAATTACTGCAAGAGCAAGCTCTGGACGACGCAGCCAAAGCCACGCTAATTGAGTTATTAAAAGAAACCGACATTACTGATATTCTTGAAAAAGCACAGCAAGGTGATTTACCAGCGCGTAAAGAAATACTTAACATGCTACTCGATCGCCACGGCACAGGTCGTATATTATTCAGAAATAGCCGCAGCGGCATTGACGGCTACCCAAGCCGTAAATTACACGCCTACCCTATGGCACTGCCAAAACAGTATAAAACGGCTATGTCGGTTCTTGGTAACATGGGCGGCATTCAAAACCCTGAACTAAGTGCACACCGTGCTTTGTTTCCTGAAAAAATATTTCAAGAATTTGAAGGCGAAAGCGCAAGCTGGGGTTTATTCGATCCACGTGTAGATTGGTTAATCGACACCCTTAAAACACTTAAGCGCGAAAAAGTACTGCTTATATGTGCTAAAGCTGAAACAGCTATCAGCCTTGAGCAAATACTGCGTGAACGCGAAGCTATTAAAGCGTCGGTATTTCACGAAGGCATGTCGATTATTGAGCGTGACCGCGCTGCTGCATTTTTTGCAGACGAGTACGATAATGCACAAATATTACTGTGTTCAGAAATTGGCTCAGAAGGTCGTAACTTCCAGTTCTCGCATCACTTAGTGTTGTTTGATTTACCACTGAACCCAGATTTGCTCGAACAACGTATTGGTCGATTAGACCGTATAGGCCAAACACAAGATGTGAACATTCATGTGCCATATTTTGAAAACACCGCTCAAGAAGTACTGCTACGTTGGTATAACGAAGGTCTAGATGCATTCGAATCTACATCAACAACGGGGCAAATGCTTTATAAAGAGTTCCGTGATGACCTACTTGAGTATATTTCTGCGCATAACTGCGATGAAGACGAGCTCGATCCATTACTTGAGCAAGTAGCACAACAAAATGCGGTACTGCGTAAAAAAATGGAAAGCGGACGAGATCGTTTACTAGAGCTACATTCATCGGGTCAAGGTGCTGCCGACTCGCTTGTGACTGATATCGAAAAACTCGATAACCAGTTTGAATTGCCAAGCTACATGATCAATGTGTTTGACACATTTGGCGTAAGCCAAGAAGATAAAGGCGAAAACACCATTATCTTAAAGCCAACGGAACATATGTTAAATGCATCGTTCCCATCGCTTAAAGAAGACGGTATGACGGTTACCTTTGATCGCGATACGGCACTTTCGCAAGAAGATGTACACTTTATCAGCTGGGATCACCCTATGGTGCAAGGCACCATGGATATGATTTGTGACGACGACTTTGGTAGCGCATCGGTGGCTTTACTTAAAAACAAAAAGTTACCGCCTGGTACCTTTTTTGTTGAGCTTATTTTTGTTGCAGAAGCAATGGCACCAAAAGTATTACAAGTTGGTCGCTTTTTACCGCCTACACCAATTCGTATATTGCTCGATAAAGCAGGTAATAACCTAGGTGAAAACGTGGCATTTGAAGGCTTTAATCAGCAGTTATCAGCCGTAGGCCGCCAAACAGCAAGTAAACTTGCCGGTGCACTACAAAGCGCTGTTCACCCGATGATCACTACCGCTAAAGATATGGCACAAGAAAAACTTGAAGTTATTCGCGCAGCGTCACTTGCTAAAATGCAAACGTCACTCAGTGAAGAGCAAGAACGACTTGTTGCCCTTAAGCAAATTAATCCGAATATTCGCCAAGAAGAAATTACCTTCTACGATAAGCAACGTAACGACCTAACTACGTATATTGAAAAAACGCAGTTACAACTTGATGCAATTCGCTTAATAGTGGTTTCACACTAAATATTTAGTTTTTTGAGCCGACTCCAGAGTGAATTTAGAGTCGGCTATTAAGCTTAATTGATATAAATAACTGTACCTTTTTAAACTTCATTTAAAAACCACGTGTTCTTATTTTACTATGAGCCAATTCTACCCTCTCTAGCTATATATTAAGTCCTTTGTTGGACTGTTGATTTTGCCCAACATAACCGTATCTAAAAACTCAAGCTGCACTCTATACAACTATTCTGTGAGATAGTTGATAGGTTTATTTTCCCTTGCATAAAGTTGTTTTTTTGTTAACCTACTCGACTTCCATTTTAGTCTTTTTGAGGTGTTTATGGCGTTTCTATCTCGTTCGATATTGGCGTTATCCATGGCGCTCTCAAGCACTAGTGTCTTTGCTCAAGCCCAATGCGATGTTGAATTACGTCATGGTTTAATTATTACTGACGATGCAATTCGCATATTAGATAAAGGCCAGACTCGAGTCCAAATTAATAACAATAACCAACTGTTTATTCGCGGTTATTGGGTTGATTTAAGCGATGACGAAAGCAAAGTACTCGAACAGTTTAGTAATGGTATTCGCCACACAGTCCCCGAATTAGTAAACCTTGCTACCGATGGTGTTAACTTAGGTTTAAGCGCTATTGAACACGTAGTTGAAGGTATGTCAGACAAAGAACCTGAAGTACTTAAAACACAACTGCAGTATGTAGAGCGCGCGCTAATGGATAAGTTTAAGCGCGGAGATGACTTCTTTTTTATAGCCCCTCAATCACTTTCGCAAATAGATGACTTTTTTACTAAAGAGATCAGCCAACAAATTCACTCTGCTGTTCATGGATCGTTAGGTGCTATTTTGGTATCACTTGGAGATGCGTTTAAATCCCGTGAAGGTAATATAGAAGATCGCATTAACGACATGGGGCAACGCATGGATATTATCTCAAGAGAAATTGATAAGTCGCTACAAAAAAAGGCACATCAATTAGAGCTTAAGGCTTCTGAGTATTGTGAATGTTTAAATGCACTCGATGTAACCGAGTCTCGCTTACAGGCAATAGTACCTGGCATGGCTGATTACGATTTAGTGCAAATAAAGTCTTAGTGTACGTATTCGTTTTTAGAATAAAATAACACCGAGTATAAATATACTCGGTGTTTTGCTTTATGATTGATTAAAAATAAGTGCTTCTACTTTTTATTCTAAATTGGTGAGCCCGGTGGGATTGGCAGCACTTTAAAGTTGTTTGGCCATTGCCCTTTAATTAAAAACTGATTTACTTGCTCAGCTAAATATTGCTTAAACGCACTCTCGCCAGTACTTGTATGGCTCAGCATTGAGTTTTGGTTAAAGTCTTCACTCAACTTAACTAAGTAGTAACGTAACTGCGCCTGCACTTCAGGGCTTGCACTATCGCTTGCTACTAAATCAGCCATGGCTTTTGCAGTTAAAAATTGCACGCGCTGAGTTATTTTACCTGTCATCGTATTAGGTGATGACGCGTTAAACACTTGGCCATATAGCTCCTCAAGTAACTCATCTAAACTATAAAAGTCATTACTACGCGCTTGTTGCTGCGCTAAGCGATTTAAACGCTGTGCATTTAATAAAAGCGACAAGCTGTGCTGCACTGCAACCTCGGGTAATGCCATTGCATCGAGCGTTAACCCTGTGCGCCCAACTATGCTCTCGCGCGACTTAGACTCGCCATACGCTTTTGGCGGAATTAGCGATAGTACCGATTCAGGAAGTAATAAGTTACTTGGCTTAAGCGTTGCAAAAATAGCCTTTACCGCTTCTTGCTGTGTTTTTTTATTAACGACTTGTGCGCCTTTTACGGGTGAATCACCACGTGTTTCGTATTCGTAATCAACACCGGCTATAAGCTTAACCGCAGCCTCAACCTGAAAACGGTGAAACAGATAAAGCGGAACTAGTTTTTCCTCTAATTGCGATAATGAATCGCCCGTTTTAATATTATTAATACCAAACTGCGAAAGCGCTTTTTTACGCACGTTAAGTACTCGTAAAAGCTCCTGAGAAGGATTAGTGCCGTTATCCCATAAATGAGCTGTTGGATGCGCGCCACCTTTAGCACGAGCGTCGCTATCTGATATAAACTCAAGGCCTTTAGTTTTGTTCTCTTTTAAAATAGCAGCGAGTTCTGCGCTTTCATCTTGGTTAGTGAAATCGCTATAGCCATATTTAATTACTTGGGTATCCCATACGCCCATGCCTGTTGCATACCCGCGCGTTACATCTAGCTTACCTTGTTCATTAAAACTAAGTAGCGGATGTGGGTAATCCATTACAGAAGCTCTATCACCTACCGATGCCGCAAAGTTATGAGCAATACCTAACGTGTGACCAATTTCATGCGCACTTAATTGGCGAATACGATCAAGCGCCATTGCTTGCAAGTTTTTAGCAACTTCATTGCCTTTTAAATAAGGAGCAGCGAGTGCTTCGGCTATTAAAATATCTTGGCGAACACGCAATGAGCCAAGTGTTACGTGCCCTTTAAGTATTTCACCTGTACGTGGGTCAATTACAGAACTTCCGTATGACCAACCACGCGTTGCACGGTGTACCCATTGAATGACGTTGTAACGAATATCCATAGGGTCGGCGCTACTTGGCAGCACTTTTACTATAAATGCATTTTTATATCCTGCAGCAGTGAATGCGTCGTTCCACCATTTCCCACCTTCAAGCAAAGCGCTTTTAACGGGCTCTGGAACGCCAGGATCAAGGTAATAAACAATTGGTTTAACAGGTTCACTAATAGGTAAACTTGAGTCCTTTTTAGTTAGACGATGACGCGGTATATAACGCACATACATTGATTCGCCAAGCGGCGCTGCGTAATCTTTATGTTCTATACTCCAAAAACCTGATTGCGGATTAAACTTACGGGGCGTGTAGTTATCATCTGGTAATTGAATAAGTGAATGATGCATATGAACAGTAAGCGCATAAGGGACGGCACTTACTTGGCGAACAAATTCACCTGGTTTTGTGCCCTTAAATGTAAGTACAGCTTCAAGCTCGGTGTTTTTTACAAATGCTTTTGAGCGATTCATATAAACGGCGCTGCGTGATTCATCAAGGCTAAAGTTGCCTTGCTTTCGTGCAGCAAGCGTCCGGCTTACGCCGTGTACATCACTTAATAAGTAAGGCGTGTAATCAATAAGTGCTGTAGCTTTATCTTCTGCGACTACTTTAAAACCAGCAAGTATACTTGATGCAAACGCTTCTTTAATACTTTGCTGTTCAGCGTTGTTACTTGTATTAGCACGATAGTAAGTATTTACAGCGCGCAGCATTACTTTGTCGCCAAAACGCTCAAACTGCACAAGG
This sequence comes from Pseudoalteromonas sp. SR43-7, assembly GCF_014163785.1. Lineage (NCBI taxonomy): Bacteria > Pseudomonadati > Pseudomonadota > Gammaproteobacteria > Alteromonadales > Pseudoalteromonadaceae > Pseudoalteromonas > Pseudoalteromonas sp. SR43-7. The sequence continues at coordinate 43,791 of NZ_JACJDY010000005.1, forward strand.
TGAGTATTACCAAGCTGACCTCTATCAAGGCCTATGTCGTTAGAGCCAATACCGTAAGGCAAGCTTTGCTGCAGTAAAAATTGCTGTTCAAACTTATCAACTTTTAAATATACTTTTGCGTTTTGGGTATCGTAAAAAAACGAATAATAGCCCGGAAAATGATTCATTTGCGTAGTAAATTCATCAATTGACTTAATTGCTGCGTGCGCTTGAGTTATGATAGAGCACAGCACAGTAAAGAATATGTAACTTAGTAGTGGTATTTTTTTCATAATCTTATCTTTGTTATTTGTGTTTTAAGTACGATTAGGTGGTCCCATTATAGGGTGCTATTTAAACAATACAGTTATTTAAGACGAATTTCAGCGCTCTAAGCTAATCTCTCTCACATTATGATTGGTTTTAACACGTTATCAGGAAAATATAATGCGTAGACTCCCTCCAGTATTACTAGAAGACGGTTGTTCAAGAGAACTTTTATCATTAATTCGAACAGTTCTAGCGGCATGTAAAGAAATTTCGTTTCGCGTTGGTCAAGGCGCGCTTTCTGGCGTATTAGGCTCAACCCTTGATGAGAATATTCAAGGTGAAACTCAAAAAAAGCTCGATGTATTATCTAATCAGCTGTTAAAAGATATTTTACTGGAATCAGGTACGGTTAAAGCAATCGCGTCTGAAGAAGAAGACTACACAGTAGCAGGTAACCCAGACGCTAAATTTATAGTGGCATTTGATCCACTCGATGGCTCGTCAAATACGGATATTAACTCACTTGTGGGTACTATATTTTCTATTATGGAAGCGCCTGAAGGCTCTGACGCTGCTGATCAAAGCATATTTATGCAGCCCGGCCATAAGCAAGTTGCTGCAGGTTACGTACTTTACGGGCCATCAACAATGCTTGCGCTGACTACAGGTAAAGGCACGCGCATGTTTACCCTTGATAAAACACAAGGCAGCTTTTTACTTACACAAGATTTTGCCGAAATCCCTGCTGATACAAACGAATTTGCCATTAATACGTCTAACCAACGCCATTGGCAGCCAGCTATGCAAAACTACATCAATGATTTGCTAGCAGGCGATACAGGCCCGCGCGCTAAAAACTTTAATATGCGCTGGATTGCAGCAATGGTGGGCGATGTACATCGCGTACTTAGCCGTGGCGGTTTATTTACTTACCCTACAGACACCAAAGATCCTAAAAAGCCAAATAAATTACGCCTACTTTATGAAGCAAATCCAATGGCTATGTTAGTAGAGCAAGCTGGCGGTATCGCATCGACCGGTACTGAGCGTATTATGGATATTCAGCCTGATGCAATCCACCAGCGAGTAGCCGTTATTTTAGGTTCTAAAAACGAAGTAGAAACGTGCTTGGGATATCATAAATAATCGCTTAAAACGATCGTCTTCAATTTAAAAAACCGCATTCAATTGAAGTGCGGTTTTTTTGTAGGTGAGGTTTTAAACCTCGCTTTTTAAACAAATCAAACTTTTACTAACGCAACTATTTGAGCAAGCTTTTGATGATTAAGCTCTCCCATTTGCTCGCTATTACTGAGCGCATAAATAAAACCTTCATGCTCAGCACAATCAATGTCATCTCGCGATTCAATTACGTTTGCCCAAAGCTCTAAATCATCTAAGTCTATTTCGTTACTTAAACAGCGTTTAAGCACATCAATTAAAACCTCGGTTGAGAGAGTATAATGAGTTTTATTGCTATCAGCAGGGCTTGAAACGATAACCGATATAGCTTCGTCCCTTTGCTCACCAAATGTAATAAATTCAGCTAATGCTTTTTGTGTATTCATAATATTTGTTATTCTTGGCTCACTGTTACTAAAAAGAATTATAATGACTGAACTTAACTGCACTCAATGCCACAGTACTTTAACGTGTAATGTAGACGATATATCAGCATGTTGGTGCAATCAGCTGCCGGCTATTTTACCGCTTGATATCACAGCAACAAGTTGTTTATGCCGCAAGTGCACGCTTAATAAAATAAATACTTTTTTAGAGGGTGTTTATACACAACCTATTAAAACCCAAATAGACTTTGCAAAGCAATTTAGAGGTAACGACAATTTAATTGAAGGGCTCGACTACACCATGCAAAGTGGTTACATGATATTTAGTAAGTGGTTTTTTTTAAAGCGTGGTTCGTGCTGCAAAAATGGTTGTAAAAACTGCCCTTATGATTTTAAAAAGTAAAAGCTATTTAATACAACTACGAGCAAACATTGGTTTTTACCTTCTCATTTTCTTCTCTTTCACTTCTCCTTGTGAGTAATATTTTTAAATGCAATTATTCACAAAGAGGTTTAGAGACGCTGCGTTTTTAGAGTAAGTGATTGTATAAAAATAGTATTCAAATACGAGTAAGCACTGGTTTTTACCTTCTCATTTTCTTCTCTTTCACTTCTCCATGTGAGTAATATTTTTAAGTACCGTTATTCAGAAAGAGGTTCAGAGGCGCTGCGCTTTTAGTGTAAGTGATTGTATAAAAATAGTATTCAACTACGAGCAAACATTGGTTTTTACCTTCTCATTTTCTTCTCTTTCACTTCTCCTTGTGAGCAATATTTTTAAATGCTGTTATTCACAAAGAGGTTTAGAGGCGCTGCGTTTTTAACGTGAGCAAGCTTTACATATCCAACACATCTATTTTTCTCCCGTGGCGATGGGTAATGAATCACTTGCACCCCACTCACTCCACGAGCCATCATAAACGCTTAAATTACTGTAACCACATTCAGTAGCAAATAACGCTAAAACACAGGCTGTAATACCTGATCCACAGCTAAATTGTAGCTGCTGTGCATCCCCGACCACGTCATTAAATATCGCTTTAATTTCAGTAAGTGGTTTGGCTTCACCTTTATTAAGTAAATCCATAAAAGGTAACGAGCGACTATTTGGGATATGCCCGCTACGCATGCCTTTTCGGGGTTCACTTTCTTCGCCTGTAAAACGCTTATAAGCACGTGCATCTAGCAATACAGTGCTGGGCTCATCAATTGCGTCAACCACTTGTTGGCTATTGATAAAATACTCAGAATTATAGCTTGCCGTAAAATCACCTTTACCTAACGATTTGCTATAACCTTGCTGTGTGGCGTAACCACTCTCTAACCACTTTTTAAGGCCACCACTGAATACTTTTACGTTGTGATGCCCCATAGCTTTAAACATCCACCACGCCCTTGCCGCGCTAAATAAACCGCCATCTTCGTATACAACTATAAACGAATCGTTATTTACTCCTGCATTTTGCATCACGTGGGTAAACTGCTGCTCGCTGCATACCGTACTTGGTAAGGGATTTGATCTATCGGCCAACTCGTTTTTTATGTCAAAACGTTTAGCGTTGGGCAGCATTGCTTGCGGCGAATAAGTACCCAAAACACCTGGGCGCAGCATACCTGCATCAAATATCACTAATGCAGGATTATTAAGTTGCTCGTGTAATTGCTGACAGCTAATTAGGTTTTTCACTACGATTCCTTATCACCATGATACTTAGCAAACTCGTCATTACCCGTAAAACGCGCTTCAATCGCTTTAATGTGTTTATCTTCAGTGTGTTTCCAAACGCCAGGAATACAATATACATGTTCAATAAAGCTAAAAAACTTATCCTTTAATAATGTATTTGGTTGCCAGCCCTGCATTACTTCGTTCAGATTTGCTGCAAGTTGCTCTGCAGTGCTTGCATGCTTTACCAAACCCTCAATGTTGTAACAGGCTTGTCCAAGAGTTAAAACTCGTTTATTTAGCAGTAATGCTTCTAAGCCGACCGTTGAATTAATCGTTAATACGGCTTCAGCGCACTTAATCAAATCACTCGTTTGATTTCCATTAGCAAAAATTGCAATCGGATCTTTTTCATAAAGATGAGCGTAATGTTTATGCCATGACGGATGCTCTTTAAAAACCACTTTTAAACTTGGATCATTTAAGCTTTTGACTGCTTTAATCACCTCGTCGTAAAACATATCCATAGAGTTTATCCACGGAGAAAAGCTAGCTAATTGAGTATCATGAGGTACTTGAAAAGGCGCAAATATATAGCGTTCTGGCACATCGGCGCACTCAAATTCACAGCGTTTTTTATGATCAGCTCTTGGAATTAAATCCGGCGCAGAAAAGTTTAACTTATTTTGTGGGTCAAAATTTAGGTAAAAAGAAGGGTTACGGCTTAACGACGCATTATAGTTAATACCATTAGGGTCTAAACTGCTTGTACCGGGTAGTAAACCATTTTCATAATAAAACTGCTTAACACCTAATGCTTTTGCAGCCATAGCAACGGTCGTATTTGGAAGTTTATTGCCGTTCCAAATAACAATGCAGTCAGGATTAGTCTCGGTTAATAAGGCTAAATACTTAGCGTATCGTAATCGTTCAAATAAAACTAACCCAGCACTGTAAACAGCAGTAATAATAGGACTATTCCAGATAGCATTACGTGCTCTTTTGCGTTTTAGCTGAGAGTTAACTACATCAGTAAAATTAACTTGAAACGCATCTTTTAAATACTTAACAGCAGAAAGCTTAGGGGCTCCCATGATATGTAATTGGCAATCCATCGACAATTTTTTGATTATTTTTCTATAGTATTTTGCGTGTACATTTTTGCGAGAAATAAATAGATAAGCCATACAAGCTATATTTGCCAATTATTGTTTTTATGAAATAATTCTAAGTGGACAATGCAATCAAAGCAAGGTTCCCTTTACTTAATAATTACTTTAAAGCCTTTATGGCTACATTTTTATAATTTCACCACGAAGTGGTGCCATTCTAGAGAGAATATCGTTTTGCAAACTATGGCTAATGTTCTGCTCATTCATTGCATTTATAAGTAAATCAACCACATGATTAAAGTCTTTCTCTGTAATATGCATACCAGTATGAATTGCCACCATAGAGTCACCATCGTATGTACACGGGCCTTCTACTAACATACACATATGATTAATAAATCCTTGGCGGAAATGCGCTATATTACTGTGTTCAAAGTAATGAATTATCTGCTCGTCATTGCCTATTTGATAGATAAAGCTATCAACAATTCTGCCTATCCCGGCTTTACCATCCAGCTTTTGATAAAGTGAGAGCTTAGTAGAATTTGCACACCCACTAAGCAACCCTAAACACATCAAAAAAATACCAACGCTTTTCATTACCAATACCCTGTTACCGATAAATACCAACCTGTTTGATCGTCAGCCCCTGCAATGCTTCCTAAATCAAGGTAAGCCGCTGTCACACTCACATGCTTGTTAGGCATCCACGCTACAAATAAGTCTTTCCAATCTTGTTCGCCTAAGTTTAAGTTATTTGATTTTTGACGATACTCAACACCTACGGCTATTCCGCGACTAAAAAATATAGCTGTGCTGCCTTCAAATAATACTTTTCCGCTAGCATTTCCTCCACCGTAACCAAGTAAACCAAGTTGATTAGCTTTACTGTATCGTGTAGTTACGTTCCAAAACCAGTTATAGCCAGCAATAGCCCCTAAATGTAATTTACTAGCAGCGAGGTAGTAGTCAGTACCGCTAGTATCTTCTGCGCCTACAAGTGTTGCTATACTGCCATCATCTAGTGATTTATGCTGAATCCCTAAGCTAAGCTGTGGCCAATCACTGTAAACAATATCGCCGTACAAACGTATTTTAGCACCTGTAATTGATTGCTCTATTTCAGCATCAAGTGCTGGTACATCAAAGCGCTGTTGGGCATAACTAAGCTCAACACGATTAAATAAATTAAGTTGTGCACCACATACGTCAAGTGTGTAGTCGGTTACATCTGCGCGACTACAAAAGCCATTTACCGAAAATTCATCATCACTTGCGTACCCAGCAAGTTGTGCCCAAGGTACAATCCCCCCGCCGCCACTGCCTTCAATTTGAGAAACTCCCGGCGTAGCTAGCAGTTTTCCATTACTTGCAATGCTCGGCACACTAACTATTAAAAACAAACTTGCTAATAAGTATTTAATTTTTTTCATAGTATTCCTCCAGCCATTCTTCTAATAGCTCTGCTTTTAAAGGCCTACTTAAGTAATAGCCTTGTGCATGGTCGCACTGCATGCCTCTAAGTAAATTTAATGAGCCAAGCGTTTCAACCCCTTCAGCTACAACCGAGAAACCTAGCTGATGTCCCAACGTAATTGATGATTGCACTATAAATTGATCTTTTTGCGATTCATCAAGTTTTAGGATAAAGCACTTATCTAGCTTAAGCTCATCAATAGGCAGCATTTTTAATCTACCAAGTGATGTTTGCCCTACACCATAATCATCTAATGATATTTTAACGCCAATTGCCTTTAGGTTTTCGAGCGCTTTAATACCTTTTTCTTCGTTTTCGATCATATCGCGCTCAGTAAGCTCAATAGTGATCAGCTTAGAATCTACTTTGTACTTTTTAAGCGTACGAACTAATGCTGCATGAAAGCCCTGAAATGCTATGTCTTGCGCAGATACATTTATTGCAGCCTGTAAGTTTATATTTTTAGACTGCCAATCAGCTACTTGTGCTACAACCGTATTAACAACCCACCCAGTAAGTTCAACAATAAGCCCCGACTGCTCAGCTAAGTCAATAAACAGTTCAGGATTGACCCAGCTACCATCTTTTCGCTGCCAGCGAATAAGCGACTCAACTTTATCTATTTTTTGCGATTTCAAATGTAATTTTGGCTGATAAGTCATAAACAATTGACCATCGTCATCACTAATAGCCTGCTTTAATTCATCAAGCATTATTAAGCGATCTAAGTGCGCTTCGTCTTCGCCATTTTGATAGTAATGTATGCTCTCTTGTGTGTTTGCAGCACTTTCAACTGCAATTAGTACACGGCGCATTAAGTCATCACTTGCAATACCTTGTGTAGGATACTGCACAATGCCTGCACTAAAGCGCAAATTAATTTTTAGTTTTTGAATGGTGTAGCACGCTTGTAATTGTGCCATTAAGCCAACAATACCGCTTTTGTGTTCACGTGCTGCCGCAGTCGGAAACACAGTTAAAAACTCATCGCCGCCAATACGGGCATTAAAGCCCCCTAACTCATCCGAAAACTCACTTATTCTGCAAGCAACGGCCTTTAGGCAGTCATCACCAATACGCGGACCGAGCTTATCGTTTATATGGCGAAGTCCTTTTATATCTATTGCAACGAGCGTGTACTCGGATGATGAATCTAACTCATCATCAAGTACCTCAAGCATGGCTGAGCGGTTATAAAAGCCTGTTAGGGAGTCGTGATGGGCTTGAAAGCTAATTTGTTGCTCGCGCTGATTAATATCATTACCCATGCTATCAAACGCTGCGACTAGCGTGTCTATTTCGGTACTTTGCCTTTGGCCTTTAAATTCAAAGGTATAATTACCTTGTGCAAATTGCCTTGCTATTACAGCTAGTTGGGTAAGTGGCGTAGTTAAATTATTTGCAAATATGCTGCTTGTAATAACACCCACGAACATAGTTAAAATAGCTAAAATAATAAGTGTAAAAAGAAGTTTTTCGAAGTCACTATAACTTTGTGTTAAATCGGCACTCAGTAAAATAATTATGGGATGGGTCAACAACGATGGTAAATCTATATCTCGGTTACGATACACTAAATACTCACCAAAAAACCGCGATGTGGTTACGGTACTAAAATAGCTAACAGGTTCAAATTGCTCAGGGCGGTTAGCTAATGAGCTAATAACAATATCGTCAGCGCTGCCTATAAAGCTTACATCCATGCCTGTTAAGCTTTTTAGTTCATGGGCTACATTGTCATCAATTTTAAAGCCCACCAAGCTATAGGCTACTGTACGTGGCGCTTTTACAGGTAATAAAATAATTTGATACAGTTCGTTATTAAGCACCACAAAGCTAGACTCTTCTGGCGCACTTAAAAGCTCTTCCATCAAGGGCTTTAAGTTGTGTGCAAAAACGTCTTCGTCAGTATTAGCGGAAATTAGCTTACCCGATAAATCAAGTAACAACATTAATTCGGCATCAATACGCTGACTGTGATTAAACAACACGCTGCTGATTGTACCTGCATCTCGCGTTGCTACAGCTTGCTTAAAACCAAAATCGGAGGTGAGTACTTTTGCAGCGGTTAACAGTAGGCTTTCTTTTGACTTTAAATATTGCTTATAAACATTTTGCGCTACGGTAATATCTTGATTTACTTTTTCTTCTTGAAATTTACTCGTAGACCACCAAAAACTAAACAAGCTGACCATAGTGGTTAATAACACTAAGCCAACACATAAAATGGTTATGCGATTTCGTAAACTATTAGTCATTACCAGCCTTAAACTTACTACCAAAGGTATTTCTAGGTGCTGGAGTTGATGTGTTTACTGTTATCTGTAACTGTTTTTGAGAATTAATTGTTATCATTTTTTTATTCTCCAATGGTGCTGTTTGTAATGGATGCCACACACTCACTTGTGCAGGCAGTGTATTAATAGGCAAATTTACATAGCCTTTTTTATCTGTTTTATATACGAATTCGTTGTTAGCTACATAAATATAGCCAACCATAGAGTCATGTATATTACACCCCAAAACAACAACTCCTTGTTGCTCAAACGTAATGGGCTCTTTTGGTTGGCCTGAATATAATCTTAGTTGAAAAGGCTTAGCTTGTGAAAAAGAATAAACATGATGGCGAATATTATCGCTGTTAGGAAAGTTAACTTTTTGACCCTGTTGTACAACTAATAATTCGGGTAAAAACTGCTTATGGACTTGATCCATTATAGCAATGGGCAAATTTGATGGTGTGGCTTGTTTACCAGCAATATTAAGCTCAACCACTGCACCTGATAACTTTTGGCCGTGTTGATCTTCTATTACTAATTCAATATTTGCACTTAAAGCAAACTGACTAAAAAACAAACCTATAGCTAAAAAGTAATGACTTTTAGCAAACTTTTGCAATGCCCGTTCAAACATAACAATACCTAAACATTAATGTTAGGTTAAGTTAATTAGAGACGAGCACTAATTGCAAGAATTATAGCCCAGTAACTAAAAATAAAGATTTAGTTACTGGCTTTATTAGCACTTAAGTGCTGTTATTTAACAATTAATCCGTAATCGTTATCTAAAATAGTAATAACTTCTTGGCGAGGTTCTTCAGGGATCACTATATCTCTGCCAACAATTTTACTCGCTATGCCAACATAGGTATTTGACACTTCAAGCATTACTGATTCTGGTAAAATATAATCTTTAGCTAACTGCTCACGCTCACTCATGCGATCTTTATTTAATAATACGTCGCTCTCTGGCACGTTATTAATCAGTAATTGACGAAAGCCTTCTTTAGAATTTTCAACAATTTTACCGCCTTTGTAAGCTGCTTCATCCCAAATACGTGACGAATCAGGCGTGCCTACTTCATCAATATATATAAGCTGTTGCGCGCCATTTAAATCCTCTACATAACCAAACTCAAATTTAGTATCTACAAAAATTTGGTCAAGCTTCGCTAGTTCATCACTAATTAATTTAAAACCTTCAACTAACAGTTTTTCGTATTTGGTTACATCATCTGCCGATTTAAAGTTAAATACATCTAAGTTATTAGTAATGTTAGCGCGAGTAATATTTACATCATCAACTGGCGGAATATCAGCAACGCCTTCAATAATACCTTTTGTTGATGGCGTAATTAAAACGTTATCAAGCTTTTGGTTCGCTTTTAAACCCTCTGGTAATTCAATACCACAAAAGTTACGTATGCCTTTAGCGTAATCCCGCCACATGCTACCCGTAATATATTGGCGAGCAATTGCCTCTACTTTTACGGTACTGGCTTTACGTACAATCCACACATACGGATGCGGAATATCTACAATATGATTGCCCGCAAGACCCGCTTTATCAAATAACTTAAACCAATGGGCTGCCACTGAGTTTAAAGCTATACCTTTACCTGGTACGCCATTTAAACCGTTTTCGCCTTGCCAAATGCAATCAAATGCAGAAATTCGGTCTGAAATAACCATAATCGCAAGCTCAGTACCTGTCGGTACTTGGTAGCCTTTATCTTTAATTAATCGAGCGCTGTCTTCATCAGTCAACCAATAAACTGAACGAACTTTACCGCTATGTACTTCACCTTTGGTACGAATGGGTAAATCATCGTTTACGTCTAAAACTTTATAGCTAGTCATGCTATCTCCGGGGTTAGGGATGCTCTTTGAGCAAAGTATGGTATGGGGTTATATGGGCTGTATAATAATCTAGCCAACCTCAAAGCTCAATCGGATGCTTAAAACAAATAAAGGCATATATTTATAAGCAAGTCGCAATGGGGTAAACTTAATGTGCTAACCAGCCTGAGGAGATAGCTTGAACTACTTAACTGCCACTAAAAATAAAAAATACTTAATGTATATTTCTCAGAATTATTCATACGCTATCTTGAGACCTTTGCAGGCGCAAATATTGGCACATGGTGGTGAAGTACGCTGGTTTTTAGCGGGTAGCGAAGTAAACCCTGATTTTTTAACCACAGACGAGCCACGTTTACATACCATAAAAGATGTAAAAAGCTGGGCTCCAAACATTACATTTATACCGGGTAATATAGTACCTAGCTTTATTCCAGGTAAAAAAGTAGCTGTATTTCATGGTTTTAATTCTGAAAAGCGCAGCTCTGAAGGTAATCGTGGTCATTTTACTATTCGTGGTTGTTACGATTTATATTGTACGCAAGGCCCAAATACAACAACCCGATTTAAAGAGCTAGCTAAGCAGCATGGTTTCTTTAAAGTAACTGAAACTGGCTGGCCAACACTCGATCCACTTTTTAGTAATACTTCAAATAATCCTTATGTAAGCGACGACCCTCGCCCTACTTTACTTATATGCTCTACTTTCTCACGAAAGCTATCACTTGCTCCTAAATTATATGAGCAAATAAAACATTTTAGTGAACAAGGTAAGTGGCGTATTTTGATGCAGTTTCATCCTAAAATGCCTGCCGAATGGGTTAATAAATATAAAGCGCTGAGTAACGAAAATCTAACATTTATTGAAACCGATAACGTTTTGCCGTTACTGAAAGCTGCTGATGTTATGCTGTGCGATACATCGTCAGTTCTTTTAATGTTTTTACTACTACGTAAACCGGTAGTCACGTTTTGTAATCAAAAACCACTTCCTCATTTACTTGATATTACCGACGCAGATGAAGTAGAAGCAGCTATTGAACACGCGCTTACTAAACCTAGTGATTTAATGCAAAATATTGAAAGCTATTGCCAGGAACTTCATCCGTATACTGATGGCCAATCTAGCCAACGCGTATTAAATGCAGCTAATGAATTTTTACAAAGTAACGAAAAACTAAAACCCAAGCCATTAAATATAATAAGACAGCTAAAAATGCGTAAAGATCTAAACTACTGGGGTTGGTAATCGGATAATGATAAACCTGAAAAACGTAACTTTTAAGTGGCATAACAGCGATAGCTCACCCACGCTCAACATAAAAGAGTTAGTTATAGAAAAAGGTGAGCATATTTTTTTACACGGTCCTAGTGGCTCAGGTAAATCGACCTTATTAGCGATTCTTGCTGGCATTAATACAGCCACTAGCGGTGAGGTATCAATTTTAAACCAAAACCTAACTAAATTAAGCAATACCACCCGTGATGTTTTTAGAGCGGATCACATTGGTTACATTTTTCAAAACTTTAACCTGCTTCCTTATTTAACTCCTATTGAAAATATAACGCTTGGGTGTGAGTTTTCAAAAAGCCGAAAACAAAAAATATTAAAGCAATCATCAAATAAAAACTCTGCCTTACAAAAAGAAGCGATACGGTTATTAAATGCTTTAGGCCTTACTGCCCAGTATCACCATAAAGATGTAGCGACATTGAGTATTGGACAGCAACAGCGCGTTGCTGCCGCTCGCGCATTTATAGGCAGCCCTGAACTAATAATTGCTGATGAGCCCACATCAGCACTCGATACAAATAACCGTGAAAGCTTTATAAAGCTACTGTTTGAACAAGCAAAGTTATCTAATAGTACGTTGGTATTTGTGAGCCACGATGAAACACTAAAGCCTTTATTTAACCGCTCCATTGACCTTATAAATTTGCAGGGGCAGGTATGATCATCGCTAAACTTGCTTACAAAAGCTTATTAAATCGCCGTGCAAGTGTACTGCTTACATTATTTACTATCGCAATTAGTGTAATGCTACTTTTGAGTATTGAACGCGTACGAATTGATGCTAAAAGTAGTTTTAGTAATACTATTTCGGGCACTGATTTAATTGTTGGTGCGCGTACCGGCGATATACAGTTGCTGCTTTCGTCAGTATTTAGAATTGGCCATACTAATAACGGCGTAAGTTGGAAAAGTTATCAATACATAACAAGTCAGCGAGGCGTAAAATGGAGCATACCTATAAGCCTAGGCGACAGCCATAAAGGCCAAGCGGTACTAGGCACAACACTTGATTACTTTAGCCATTATCGCTTTGCAAAAAAACAAAACCTAACCTTTAACAAAGGCCACCCTTTTGCCGCAATTAACGAAGTAGTGCTAGGTAGTGAAGTCGCTAATAAATTAGGTTATAAACTTAACGACTCTATTGTTATATCGCACGGCATGGGAAACACCAGTTTTCATCATCATGACGATAACCCATTTAAAGTCGTCGGCATTTTAAACCCAACAGGCACGCCAGTTGATAAAACGCTGCACATTCCTTTGGCTGCAATCGATTTAATTCACGGCGGTAAAGCGAGCCATGAGCATGAGCATGAGCATGAGCATGACGAACATAACAACCTAGTCGGTCACCCAAAGCAAATTACAGCATTTTTAATGGGATTTAATTCGCCTTTGTACACATTACAAATTAGGCGCAATATAAATCAATATAAGCCAGAAGCCCTGCTTGGCATTATGCCAACCGTAACACTTAAAGAGTTATGGGAAATGCTCGCCATAGTAGAAAAAATACTATTACTATTCTCAACTGTTGTCGTGTTAGTTAGCTTACTTGGTATGTTAACGACATTGCTTGCAAATCTGAGCCAGCGACGTCGCGAACTTGCTATATTGCGCTCAGTAGGCGCTCGCCCTTGGCATTTATTTACACTTATAAGTATTGAATCATTACTGACAACTTTACTTGGTTGCCTAGTGGGTAGTGCGCTTTACTATTTAGTTATTTTTTCAGCCGGCGGTTACTTACAAAGCCATGCCGGTATAAGTGTAAATATCACAATGCTCTCTTACTATGAACTGGGCTTAATCGGGGTTATTATGGCCGCAGGTTTTGTTATTGGCTTAATACCCGCTACTCGCGCTTATTTTTATTCACTCAGCGATGGCATGAGTATAAAAGCATAAATAATTTTAGGTATTTTATGACATTTTTTAAAACAGCTTTTCAATACATTGCTGCTATTAGCTTATTATTTATAAGCGTAGCGAGCTGTGCCAATCCACCAAAAGAAATTTTTTGGGAAGACTTAATTCCCAAAGGTCATATGCAAATAGACACTCAAGCACAAGCTAATCACGAAGGCAGCGATCAAAACTGGGTGCAACCCGATTTAGATGCTCCAGTGGTAAAAGCGCTTGATGGTCAATCGGTAAGTTTGCCAGGTTTTGTTGTGCCACTTGAGGGCGATAGCGAAGTCATTACTGAGTTTTTACTCGTGCCTTATTTTGGCGCCTGTATACACGTACCACCACCACCGCCAAATCAAATAGTCCATGTAACGATTAAAGGTGGTGTGCCTATAGATAGTCTGTACGACGCAATCGTTGTAACCGGAATAATAAGCACAGAAACATGGTCAGGCGAAATCGCGCAGGTAGGATATAAAATGAAAGCGGTCGGTGTAGCGCCGTTTGAGCTTTAAAATGAAGGTCCCGCTTTTAAAGCTGGCCCTTAAATATCATTAAATTTAGAGTCGGTAAAATTAAAATAACTACTTTTGGCAATTTGAGCAAAAAATAGTACTGCGCTGCCCCAATCTAATCTCTTCTAATTTGTTTTCGCACGTCATACATGGCTTGCCTTTGCGCCCATATACTAATAACTCTTGAGCAAAATACCCAGGCTTACCATCACTTTGTGCAAAGTCTTTAAGCGTTGTACCACCTTGTGTAATAGCCGCTGCAAGTGTGTCTTTTATAATAGGGATAAGTGCTTGATAGCGTTTGAGCGATACTTTTCCGGCTTCTCGCTTTGGATGTATACCCGCTTTAAATAATGATTCATTCGCGTAAATATTACCAACACCAACAACCACTGCGTTATCCATAATAAACTGCTTTACCGGTACTTTTTTATTGCGCGATTGTTCGTACACGCGTTTAGCAAAAAAATCATCTGTAAGCGGCTCAGGACCTAGCTTAGAGAGTAGCTTATGCACTTCACCGGGCTCTTGCCATAAGCAACAACCAAAACGACGAGGATCGTTTAAGCGCAGCGCTTTACCGTTGCCAAAAATAAACTCTACATGGTCATGCTTTTTAAGCGGCTCACTTTTATCTACTACACGCAAATTACCTGACATACCCAAATGTAAAATAGTGCTCCCAAGCTCACAATGTAAAAGTAAATATTTAGCTCGTCGTTCAATACTTGTAACAATTAGCCCTTCAAGTTGATACACGTCATCTGGCACAGGCCAGCGCATACTGGCATTGTAAATATTTACCTTTGTAACAACTTGGTTTTGTACGTGGGGAGTGATGCCCATTCGGCTCACTTCTACCTCTGGTAATTCAGGCATTAATTAGACTCACTTTGTGAAAAATCAAAACTAGGGAATAACTGCTGAGCAGTTTTTAAATCGAGTGCGAGTATTCGCTGGCTTCTCTTTTCGAGTAAATAATATTGTCCATCGCCTTTGTAGAGCAAATAAACCCACGGCATACTTTCGCCAGCTAACTCAAATGTAGCAACGTATAAAGGCGCATTAGGATTAAAAACAACAGACTCATTAACCCCCATTAACGCCGCGCTTTGCCATTGGTTAACTAAATCACTAAGCTGCTGCTCAGACGCTTTCCAAACGAGCGGTATATCTTTTTGTAGTGGTGTTGTACGCCAACTTGTTCCTATGCGCTCAATTTTTTGATCAACAAATTGCAGTGTCAGTACAAAACTTTGCTGAGGGAGTACAGCTTGTAACGCTGGTTTATCCTCACCTCCTAAAAATTGCTTATGCCAGCCATTTAAAAAGAAGATCATAATCAACATCGAAAATATTATAACGTTGTTCCAACCTTTACGGCCCAGTCGCATACAAATACACCTAGTAAATTCAAGATTTTAAAGTGTAACTAAAACTTAATTGCGCTGTCTATATGTTAAAGGCCGCAGACTTTGTTAGAATATCGGCAAATTTAAAGGAGTTCCGTCAATGTCTATGTATGTAGTGGGCCATAAAATCCCAGATTCAGATTCTATTTGTGGTGCAATTGCACTGGCTTATTTAAAAAACCAAATTGATGAGCCAGCAATTCCAACTCGTCTTGGTGAAGTTTCACCTGAAACTCAATTTATTCTTGATAGATTTGGTTTTGAAGCACCAGAGCTTAAGCTAAGCTACGCTGGTGAAGATGTGTATATTGTAGATCACACAGAAAAAACACAAGCACCTGATGATATCGACCAAGCTCGCGTTGTTGGTGTGGTAGATCACCATAAATTAGGTGACTTAACATCATCGACTCCGCTTGAATGTTGGATTCGTCCTGTTGGTTGTTCAAACACCATTATTAAAATGATGTATGACTTCTACAACGTAGAAATCCCTAAAGACATCGCTGGTATCATGATGTGTGCAATTTTAAGCGACACAGTTATATTTAAATCGCCAACATGTACCACAGCCGATATTAAATGTGTTGAAGCGCTAGCTGAAATTGCAGGCATCGAAGACTTTAAAGAGCTTGGTATGGATATGTTCCGCGTTAAATCTGCGGTAGAAGACACACCAGCACGTGATTTAGTAATGCGTGACTTTAAAGATTTCAACATGAACGGTAACCTAGTAGGCATTGGCCAGCTAGAAGTAATCGACCTTGCTGTTTTTGACGATATTAAAGCAGACCTTGCAGCCGATATTGCTAAGCTAAAAGTTGAGGGCAACCGCCACTCTGTATTTTTACTGCTTACCGATATAATGAAAGAAGGCTCAGAAATGCTAATTGTATCTGACGATGCAAACTTAGTTGAGCAGGCTTACGGTGTAAAACCAGAGAATGATAAAGTATGGTTAGATGGTGTACTGAGCCGTAAAAAGCAAGTAGTACCACCACTACAAGATGCATTCACAAAAATCTAATGATATCAATTTTATTAAAAACATGATTATTTTATCGCATTAAATAAATCACTAATTTAATGCTATTGGTATAACGTTTTTTGATTTAAAAGCCTTGTTGGTTATGCCAACGAGGTTTTTTTATGTCAATTCGCTAATCATAGTTTAAAAACAAAAAACCCAGCCTAAGCTGGGTTTTTAAATTCTAAAAGAGATAAAATTACTTAATTTTAGCTTCTTTAAAAAGAACATGTTTACGAATCTTTGGATCAAACTTTTTGATTTCCATCTTCTCAGGCATGTTACGTTTGTTTTTGTCAGTAGTGTAGAAAAAACCAGTACCGGCAGTTGAAACTAAACGGATTTTATCGCGCATGATTCAGATCCTTAAACTTTTTCGCCGCGAGCACGGATTTCTGTAAGAACCGTGTCGATGCCTTTTTTATCGATAATACGCATACCTTTAGTAGTAGTGCGTAATGTTACAAAACGTTTTTCACTTTCAACCCAGAAACGGTGTGTTTGTAGGTTAGGTAGGAAACGACGTCTAGTCGCGTTTCTCGCGTGTGAACGGTGATTACCAACCGCAGGACGCTTACCTGTAACTTGACATACTTTAGACATGTCTATATATCTCCAATAACTTCGCTCGAGCTTAATTTAATCTAAGGCCGTGTATTTCCGCCCTAGAGATAAATCGAAGGGCGCTCTTTATACAGCTTTTACAGGCAAAGATCAAACACTGATCTATCCAATCAGCTCATATATGTAAATTTGATAGCGGCTAATTATAAAGATCGAATGCCCTTAGGGAAAGTAAAAACTGCATTTAAATTAAACTAATTTGCCGAAATACGTTAAACAGCTCATTTTTAACACACTTCTGTATCTAACAAAGCTAAATAAGGCCTCTCTCTGCAAACGAAACACACGTTTCCCCACCAACAATGATGTGATCAAGCACACTTATGTCAACCAATTGCAGTGCTTGCTGCAATTTATTCGTAATAAGTTTGTCTGCTTGGCTCGGTTCTGCAATACCACTTGGGTGATTATGTGCAAAAATAACAGCGGCTGCATTATTTTTAAGAGCAGCCTTTACCACTTCACGCGGATACACACTGGCAGAATTAATTGTGCCGTAAAAAAGTATTTCATCTTTTACTAATCTATTTTGGCTATCTAGGTATAACACCATAAATACTTCTTGTTGCAAGCCTCGCATTTGAATTGTTAGATAGTCATAAACTGAGTTTGGCGAATTAAACACTGCATCTCGTTGGCAACGCTCCTGCATATAACGTTGGCTTAGCTCTAATACAGCTTGTAGCTGCACATACTTAGCGGTCCCTAACCCCTTTTGAGAGCAAAACTCCTCAATACTGGCATTAAACAAATTATGTAGGGTTTTATTTTCATTTAGTAGATGCTGAGCCAACTCAATTACATTCATTCCTGGTAACCCTGTTCGTAAAAATATGGCAAGGAGCTCAGCATCAGTAAGTGCTTTAGCTCCTTTGGAGATGAGTTTTTCACGAGGTCGAAGTGAGTTTGGAAGTGAAGTAAGTTGCATTGTTCATCCTTGAGAGGCGAAAGTGTCTTATAAATGTAATGCAAATTTAAAATTTAGCCTGTTATTTCGAATTAAAAAACTTCGCTGTACGGGTAAAGATTTGTTATTTTAAGCCCAATATTTAATAAAAACTGATGAACATTCATGACTAACTTAACAAACAAAAAAATTGTACTAGGTATTACCGGCGGTATTGCAGCTTATAAATGCGCAGAACTTGTTAGGCGATTAAAAGACGCTGGTTGTGAAGTAAAAGTAGTTATGACTGAATCAGCTAAACACTTTATTACACCACTGACCATGCAAGCCGTTAGTGGAGAAACAGTCTCTGACTCATTGCTAGACCCTTCTGCTGAAGCTTCAATGGGGCATATTGAATTTGCAAAATGGGCTGACTTAATTTTAGTTGCCCCAGCTACCTGCAATATTATTGCAAAAATGGCAGCCGGCATTGCTGACGACCTACTAACGACGTTACTACTAGCAACGCCTGCAAAAGTAGCTGTAGCACCAGCCATGAACCAGCAAATGTATGCACACGCAGCTACACAAGCAAATTTAGCCACATTAAAAGCACGTAACGTACTTCTTTGGGGCCCAGGTAAAGGTGAGCAAGCCTGCGGCGATATAGGCGCTGGGCGCATGTTAGAGCCACATGAGCTAGTTGCACTATGTATAGCAAAAGAGCAACCGCAATTACTTGCAGGAAAAACAATTACAATAACGGCAGGCCCAACGCGTGAGCCTCTCGATCCGGTACGTTTTATATCAAATCACAGTTCTGGAAAAATGGGTTATGCACTAGCAGAAGCCGCTTTGCAATTCGGTGCTAAGGTTAATTTAATTTCGGGTCCTGTCACTATAAAAGCCCCTACTGGCGCAAACCTTATTAATATAGAAAGCGCTGAGGAGCTATTAACTGAGTCACTTACCTATGCACCACAATCTGATGCTTTTATAGGTTGCGCTGCAGTTGCGGATTATCGAGCTGCAAACATTGCGACTCAAAAAATGAAAAAGCAAGGCGACGAACTCACCCTTACTTTAACTAAAAACCCTGACGTAATTGCAGCTATTGCAAACCTTACACAAAACCGCCCTTATACGGTTGGATTTGCCGCCGAAACTCAAAATGTAGAAAGCTATGCTAAAGGTAAACTACAAAATAAAAATCTAGATATGATTTGCGCTAATGACGTATCAAAAAGTGGCTTAGGGTTTAATTCCGATCATAATGCTTTAACACTGTACTGGCACAATGAACAACTAGAATTACCAACAACAAGTAAAATAGAAATAGCTCGCAAGGTGATCGAACAGCTGGCTAAACATCTATAAAAAGGCTGGAAACAAACTGAATAAAACATTAACATACGCCAATCATTTGAACAAAAAATGACTAGGGTTCTTAACTGCGCCACTAAGAATAACTAATAAAAAGGAATGTTCATGCCTGCGACAAAAAGAAGTAATCGCAAAGAGCAAATACTGCAAGCACTCGCACAAATGTTAGAAACTAATTTAGGCCAACGTATCACCACAGCAAAACTAGCTGCTGAGGTGGGTGTGTCTGAAGCTGCGCTATACCGTCATTTTCCGAGCAAGGCGCGTATGTTTGAGGGCTTAATTGAGTTTATTGAAGATACCCTTTTATCTCGTATAAATATTATTATTGAAAACGAAAAAGAAAGCCAAACGCGCATTTATAACATTCTATTATTACTTCTAACCTTTGCTGAAAAAAACCCAGGTATTACTCGTATTTTAACGGGCGATGCTCTGCAAGGTGAGCAGGAACGTTTACGCGAACGTGTACAAACCTTGTTTGAAAAACTAGAAACTCAGTTTAAACAAGTGCTTCGTGAGCGCAAATTACGTGAAGGTAAAAACTTTCAAAGTGATGAGCTTACACTTGCAAACTTTTTACTTGCCTACGTTGAAGGCAAAATGAATCAGTTTGTACGTAGCGACTTTAAAGCAAAACCAAGTGTTCAATTTGAAAAACAATGGCTTGAGCTACAAAAAATTTGGCTGTAATGTTTGCTAAATTAATAAATTAAATACTAAAAAACGACCTGCTGGTCGTTTTGTCGTATGTAGCTGCCATTTATCTGATCCGCTCGAATTATGAACCAAACTCGTTACAATGAAACAATGTCATAATACGAGAATCAATAATGAAAAAAAAACTCACCTTATTAAGCACGGCACTCTTTGCCAGCTTAACTAGCACCGGCATACACGCCAAAGAATCGCTACAATTTAAAGACGTATTTAGTTTTAAATCAGCTAAAAGCACACAACTATCTGACAATGGTCAAGTACTCACTTTTAGTGCAACGCCGTATCGTGGAAATGCAACTGGTCAAGTTTACTCACTACAAAGCAATACACTCATCGCAGAAGTAGAACGCGGCACTAAGCCTCATATTAATAAAGCCGCTAACTGGGTCGCTTTTACACAAGTACCTACCTTACTTGAAAAAGAAACAACCAAAAAAAAAGACACACTTAAAAACAATCTGGTACTTGTAAACACACAATCAGGTGCCCAACAAAGCTTTGCTGATGTAAAAGATTACACGTTATCTGATGACGGTATGTGGCTTGCTTATCGTTTAAATAAAAAAGACGATGACGCAAAAGTAGAAGATAAAACCGATAGCACTAAAAACGAAGAAGGCAACGCTATCACGCCCGATAAAAAAGATAAGAGCTATGCGCTTGTTATCGTAAATTTATCTGATAAACGCACTCATACAATAGAAAACGTATTTAGCTACGCTATTAACTCAGCTAACAGCCAGCTATTAGTGAGTCAAAGTTACAGCGATGGTAATAAAAACCAAATAGCGTTAATTGAGCTCAGTGACTTTAATAGCAGCGTATTAATTGATGAACCGGGCGTAATCGCAAATAAAATAGCGTGGCACCCCACTGACAATATTGCAGCGTTTACATTGGGCAACTATGTAAATGATGACACGCGCCGCCGAAGCTACACTTTACAGCTATATAAAAACGAGAAGCTCTCAACTATTGATTCACCTAATAAAGCATGGACGTTAGGGAAAACAGCCACCCTTGAATGGTCAGAAAATGGCGAGCGCTTATATTTTGAAAACCATCCAAAATTAGCAGCTAAAGTAAAAACTAAAGAATATACCGACGAAGCCTCACTATACGACTTTGATACCATACGTGAACACAAAGGTCTTAATGTATGGCACAACAACGATGCGCAAATAAAACCACGTGAAGAGCAGCAATGGAATGAAGTTAATAAAAATCGCCATTACAGTGCGGTGTATCACGTTAACTCGCAAAAAGTTGCGCAACTTAGTACACCAAACATGCCTGAGGTTGCACTAAACCCTCAGCGAGATGTGTCTTTACTTGGCTCATCTAACATCCCCTACCTAGAAAAAATAATGTACGGCGGTTTTTTTGCTGATTACTTTGCAGTAAATATAAATACCGGTAAACAAACTCCAATTATAAGTAACTACCCGTTTAGACCGAGCCTTGCCCCTAATGGTGAGTTTGCAGCTTATTTTAGCGATAGCCAAATACAGTTAAAAGATTTAAAAAATAATAAAGTAACACCGCTTACAAAAGCGATTCAGGCAACCTTTGCTGATGATAAACACGACTACCCATCTACTCAACCTGGTTATGGTTTTGCAGGTTGGATGACCGATAGCAGCCAAGTCCTTGCTTATAGTAAATACGATATTTGGGCGTTTGATGTAAAAACGCAGCAAGCTAAACGCCTAACTAATGGTAAGCAAAGCAATACGCAGTACCGTGTTATTAAGCTTGATAAAACCCAAGTGGGCTTTAAAAAAGGCGATACATTACTTGTCTCTGCTATTAACTTACAAACTAAACAAAGCGAAGTTGCAAAGCTCGACTTAACCACTAACACACTAACTAAGGTGCTTAGCGGTGATAAACGCTTTGATATGGTTAAAAAAGCCAAAAAGGCTGACAAGTACTTATTTACCTCGCAAACTTATAGCCAATTTCCTGATTACTACCAAACAGATTTTAGCTTTAGTTCACCAAAACAAGTGACCACGCTAAACCCACAAATTAGTAATTTTGCCTGGGGCGAAAAGCCAGAGCTGATAAGCTATAAAGGTTTTGATGGCGAAGACTTACAAGGCGTACTAATAAAACCTGCGGGATATAAAAAAGGCGATAAAGTGCCTGTGGTTGTGTATTTTTACCGTTACATGAGCCAGCGTATGTTTGATTTTCCAAAAATGGAATTAAACCATCGCCCTAATTTCCCTATGTTTACCTCAAACGGTTATGCGGTATTTTTACCTGATATTCGTTTTGAAATAGGTCACCCGGGTAAATCGTCAACGCAAACCATGATAAACGCCACCCAAAAATTAATAGATTTAGGCATAGCCGACCCAGATAAAATAGGTTTACAAGGTCACTCTTGGGCGGGCTATCAAAGTGCGTTTATGATAACCCAAACAGATATGTTTAAAGCGGTTGTATCTGGCGCGCCAGTATCAAACATGACCAGTGCTTATAGTGGCATACGTTTAAAATCAGGTCTTGCTCGTCAGTTTCAATACGAAACAGGGCAAAGCCGTATAGGTAAAAACTTATTTGAAGCACCAGAACTGTACATAGAAAACTCACCGGTGTTTTTTGCAGATAAAGTAAATACCCCTATTTTAATTATGTTTGGCGATAAAGACGATGCAGTGCCTTGGCACGAAGGCGTGCAGTACTACTTAGCACTTCGCCGCGCTGGTAAAGATGCAACCTTTTTACAATACGAAGGTGAACCACACCACTTGAAAAAGTTTCCTAATCAGGTCGATTTTTCAGTACGTATGATGCAGTACTTTGATCATTACTTAAAAGGCAAACCAGCTGCAAAGTGGATGACACAAGGCGAAGCATTTATAGAGGAATAGATATAGCATTTATTCAGAGCTCTACGTAAGCGATAACGGCGAGCTCTGCGTCAATTAAATCAAGGCGAGGCATATTACATTTAAGTAATCAGTAACTACCTAGTCCTTCATACCTTTGAAAAATGCTGTAATGATCTTTAAACTTTTATAAACACCACCGTATATAAGCGTTTTAATCAAAGTAAAAAACTATAATAAAAGCCTAATATAAGTAATAATCACTAAATTCAGAGGCTAAAGAGTCGTTCATTATGCTAGGTTTTTGGTACAAAGAGTTTCCACAATACCCAAAAGACCATAAGGATTTTTGGCGTACTCGCTTAATAGCCCACTCTTTACTAATAACTACATGTTACTTTTTAGTTTTAACACTCCTCAATCTTTTTTATTTTAAAAGCTATGACATTGCTTTAATTGATGCCTTAGGACTTACGATATCGTTAGGTATTTATACTTGGTTTAATAAAACAGCCAACGTAAATGCAGCAGCGTGGGCTGTTACCCTTATGGTCGTTAGCTTAATAATGATGTTTGTGGTTTCTGTAGGTGGGCATGCGCATTCTTTATTTTGGGCGACGTTAATCCCGCCTTTTAGCTTTTTTTTAGTTGGAAGAAACTGGGGAAGCCTATTTAGTGCAGCCGCTTTTGCTATTTGTGCGTATCTTGTGTATTTACAACAACAGCAAACTGTAACAATTGGCTTAGGCTCTTTATTTAATCTTATAGAGGTAAGCCTTGCTCATATTTTAATTTTTAGGTTTTACGAAAAAACACGGTTTTCGGCATACACTCGATTATCTATCCGTAACTTAGAAATTCAACACTTAGCAGAAACCGATAAGTTAACGGGGCTTTATAACAGGCAAAAATTTGATTTTGAATTATCACAGTTAATTGCTAAAAATGACGTTTTTAAAACCCCACATTGCTTACTTATTTGCGATATAGACCACTTCAAAAATATAAACGATACCTACGGGCATTTGGTTGGTGATAAAGTGCTAACTGAATTTGCAAAAATATTAAAAAGCCGTATGGGAAATGACGCACTTATTGCGCGATGGGGTGGAGAAGAATTCACTATTATTTTATCCAACACCTCTTTAAATGATAGCGCTAAAAAAGCCGATGACCTGAGAAAGTATATTGCCGAAAACACAGTTACAAATGTAGCATTTACTATAAGTATTGGATTAGCAACGATACAAAAAGACGATACAGTGCTAAAACTACTGGAGCGGGCTGATACAGCGCTATATAAGGCTAAAAATAATGGACGCAATAAAGTATGTGTTAGCGATAACGATTCAACCGTTATCGCTCAATCAACTTACTTAAATGGGTTTATAGCCTAAACTTAAGCGTGCTGCCCACAAGCAAATCCACAGCTCCACGCATATTGGAAGTTGTAGCCTCCAAGCCAACCTGTTACGTCAGTTACTTCGCCTATAAAGTATAGGCCTTTAGCTTTTTTAGCTTCAAAGGTTT
The DNA here is from genome assembly GCF_014163785.1 of Pseudoalteromonas sp. SR43-7. Lineage (NCBI taxonomy): Bacteria > Pseudomonadati > Pseudomonadota > Gammaproteobacteria > Alteromonadales > Pseudoalteromonadaceae > Pseudoalteromonas > Pseudoalteromonas sp. SR43-7. Next base: position 68,150 of record NZ_JACJDY010000005.1, read on the forward strand.
TTGAGCTCAACTCGTCGGTATCTACACCGCCCAATGTTACTTCTGCTGTTCTATAACCTTCTGTGCCATTGGGTTTAATTTGCCACGCATGAATATAATTTACTAACTCATTTATTTGAGCATGGGTAAGCTGATTAATATTACAATCTGGTATCGCTTTGCTTTCGTGCAGTATTTCTATAAAGCGTTTAGGTAAAATAGTTGCAAGGCTATTTTTTAAGGACTTTTGGGCTTGTGTTTCTCGCCAATCAGCAAGTTGCTGCCTTAAATCAATTTCAGGTAATAGGTTTATAGTTACAGCCTGCCCTGCTCGCCAAAATGAGCTTATTTGCAATATTGCAGGGCCCGATAACCCTCGGTGAGTAAAGAGGATATTTTCTTTAAATACGGTGCCGTCTTCGCTTGAAACTTCACATGGAATACTAATTCCCGAAAGCCCTTCAAAACGCTCTTTATCATGCTGATGCAAAGTAAACGGCACAAGTGCAGCCATAGTTGGTAACACGCTTAAGCCAAACTGCTCTGCAATTTTATAACCTATTGGTGTAGCCCCTAGTTTTGGCATAGTTAAGCCACCTGATGCTATAACTAACGACTCACAGCTTAAGGTTTCTTGCTCTGTAGTAACGCTATAGCCGGTTTCGGTTTTTGATACGCTGATCACTTCACTGCGTAGTTTTATATTTACTCCGGCCCACTCGCATTCGGTTAGTAAAATATCAACAATGTCTTGTGCATTGTTATCGCAAAAAAGCTGGCCTAGTGTTTTATGGTGATACGCCAAGCCATGTCTGTCTACAAGCTCAATAAAGTCATGCTGTGTATAGCGACTTAAACATGATTTAACAAAATGAGCATTTGCGCATAAGTAGTTATCAGGGGTTGCGTTTTCATTTGTAAAATTGCAACGCCCACCACCACTTATTAAAATTTTACGACCTGGTTTTTTCCCCATATCAAGTACTGTAACGCTTCGGCCACGGTATCCAGCTTGCGCTGCACACATTAATCCTGCTGCTCCCGCACCTATTACAATTACATCTACTTGACTCATTATTTTACCCTACTAAAAAATTTTTCCGATTATAGCAAAGTTTGATAGCTAACAACGTAGCATTTAAATTATTAGCAATTACACAACAAAAACGCATCAGTAATAAGTCGGGAATAATTACTCGCACAACAAACCAACCCTTTATACTTATTTTTAATTTATATGACAAATACTAAACAACGAGTAAACCGCTAAAAACCTGAGTTATAACTAAATGAAAGAGGTACATAATAAATTGATATTTTAACCTAGTTAACAGATCGTTTACTTTTGTTCCCGCATCGTGATCCTACATCACGAAATAATAAATAAAAATCTAGGGATAATTATGACAACAAGTAAAACTTTTAAAAGATGCGCAATTGCAATTACAGTTAGTACGCTTTTTGCTGCAACATCTGGCATGGCTCAATCAGTTTCAAGTTCAATGGCTGAAACATCGGCTAAACTACAAAGCCAAGGCGGTTTCGAAACTCAGTTCATTATTAAATATAAAAATAATAACGAAATGGCGAGCCTCTCAACTGCAGACGCAAGCCCAGCTAGCATGAAAAAGCGCGCACAAAGCTTTGTTAAAAACTTCGCTTCTAAAAAAGGCAAAGTAAAAGCAAAATACGTTCGTGCAATGGCACTTAATAATCATCACGTAATGCGTGCTGATAAAAAATTAAGTGCGGCAGAAGCTCAAGAGTTTATGCAAGAAATGGTTGATTCTGGCAATGTGGAATACATTGAAGTGGATCAAATGCTAAAGCCGTTTTCAACTCCTAACGATCCACGTTTTGATGACCAATGGCACTACTACGAGCAAGCCGGTGGTTTAAACTTACCGACCGCATGGGATACCGCAACGGGTAGCGGTGTAGTTGTAGCTGTACTAGATACGGGCTACCGCCCTCATGCTGATTTAAACGCTAATATTTTACCGGGTTACGATATGATCTCTAACCTTTCGGTAGCTAATGACGGTGGTGGTCGCGATAGCGATGCACGTGATCCTGGTGATGCAGTTGCTGCGAATGAATGTGGCACTAACGGTGCACAAAACTCTAGCTGGCATGGCACGCACGTAGCCGGCACAGTTGCTGCGGTAACCAATAACGGTGAAGGTGTTGCAGGCGTAGCTTATAACGCAAAAGTAGTGCCTGTTCGTGTACTCGGTAAGTGTGGTGGTTTAACCTCAGATATTGCAGATGGTATTATTTGGGCATCTGGTGGAAGTGTTTCAGGTATTCCTGCTAACTCAAACCCTGCTGATGTAATTAATATGAGTTTAGGTGGCAGCGGTTCATGTAGCTCTACAACTCAAAATGCAATTAACACAGCACGTAGTAACGGCACTGTGGTAGTTATTGCTGCAGGTAACGATAACGATAACTCAGCAAACTACAACCCAGGTAACTGTAACGGTGTAGTAAACGTAGCCTCAGTGGGCCGTAATGGCGGCAGAGCTTATTACTCAAACTACGGTAGCAATATTGATGTTGCAGCACCAGGTGGCGCTCAAAGCTTTGCAAACGACTCTGAAGGCGTTCTATCAACTTACAATTCAGGTTCGTCTACACCTTCAAGCGACAGCTATGGCTTTTCACAGGGTACATCAATGGCTGCGCCCCACGTAGCAGGTGTTGCGGCACTTATTAAGCAAGCAAAGCCAGATGCAACGCCTGACGAAATAGAAAGTATTTTAAAATCAACTACCCGTTCGTTCCCTGCGACATGTACTAGCTGTGGTACGGGTATTGTTGATGCAGCCGCAGCTGTTGCAGCAGCAAGTGGCGGCACTACTCCACCTACAGGCGGCGATAGCGAGCTTATTAATGGTGAAGCTAAAACAGGTTTAAGTGGGGCTGCAAATGCACAAGCATTTTACACGATGACAGTACCAAGCGGTGCAACTAACGTAACATTCACTATGAGTGGTGGTACTGGCGATGCTGATTTATACGTACGTGCAGGCAGTAAACCTACAACTACTACCTATGATTGTCGTCCATATAAAGGCGGTAATAGCGAAGAGTGTTCTATTGATAACCCTACTGCGGGAACTTACCACGTAATGCTTAACGGCTACTCTGCGTATTCAGCTGTTAGCTTGGTAGGTAATATTACTGGTGGTTCATCATCGGGTGGCGGTTCAGGTACTCCACAAGCAGGCGGAGGCACTATAAGCGATGTGTCAGCCAATACTGGGCAGTGGAAACATTACACGTTAGATGTACCAGCTGGAATGAGTACGTTTACAGTAACAACATCGGGTGGCAGTGGCGATGCTGATTTATTTGTAAAATACGGTAGCCAACCAACAGCAAGCTCATACGATTGCCGCCCTTATAAAAATGGCAATGCAGAAACATGTACATTTACTAATCCACAAGCAGGTACTTGGCACTTAAGCGTTAACGCTTATAGCACTTTCTCTGGTTTAACGCTTAGCGGGCAATACCAACCGTAATTTAAAGTTTGAGTCTTTAATAAAAAAACCGATGTTGTTCCAACATCGGTTTTTTCAATAATAACTAGCTGATTAGTTAAAGCTAAAATCTACACTTTATTACTGTTATAGCTTCTCTAATACTGATTCTGCGCGGCTTACAACAAACTCTTTGTCTTGTTCTACAAATAAACCAGTTACTAGTGCATTTTCAATAATCATAGCGTAACGCATTGAACGTATACCACCAAAACTAGCAGTATCTTTATCAAGCCCTAACGATTTAGTGAAACTTCCATCGCCATCCCCAAGCATTGTAATTTCTTGCGCGTTTTGTGAGTCACCCCATGCTTTCATAACAAATGCATCATTAACTGATACACAGTAAATAGCATCAACACCTTTTGCTTTAATTTTATCAGCAAGGGTAATAAATTCAGGTAAATGGGCATTTGAACACGTTGGTGTAAACGCACCAGGTACTGCAAATAACACGACTTTTTTACCTTCAAACAATTCTTTATTTGTAAGAGATTGCATACCGTCGTCAGTTAATTGCGTTAACGTCACTGCTGGTAATTCTTGGCCTTGCTCAATCATGGTAATTCCTTGAAAAGATTAATACAGAATAAGTAACAATCGTACTACGTAGCCTACTACTAGGTATAAAAAGTACGGCTAACTTAGTAGCTCAAAATAGCCTACCATAGAACGAAGAATACGCGCTGTATTAAGGTAAATTCAAATCATTTATAAAACTTGAAAAATCATTACCTAGCTTTTCATCTCGCAGACTGTACTCAACAATTGCTTTTAAGTAGCCTAACTTATCTCCACAATCGTGAGAGCGACCACTCATATGAAATGCTTCCACGGTTTCTTGTGCCATTAATGCGTCAATAGAATCTGTAAGTTGTATTTCACCGCCAGCACCTACAGACGTTTTTGCAAGTAGAGGCCAAATATTCTTACTCAGTACATATCGCCCTACAACAGCTAGATTAGAAGGCGCTAAATCTGCATCAGGTTTTTCAACCATTGCTTTAATTGCAGCACTTTTACCTGGCATTAACTCAACACCATTTATATCAGCAATACCATATTTACTAACGTCTTCTTTAGCTACCGGCTCAAGCATTATTTGGCTTGCTTCAGTTTCTTTAAAGCGTTTAATCATGGCCGCTAAGTTTTCAGTCTCTTGATCCGCAGTATAGGCATCAAGTATCACATCTGGCAGGAGCACAACAAAGTTGTTATCACCAACTATTGGTTTAGCGCATAAAATAGCATGTCCAAGCCCTTTAGCTTCACCTTGGCGTACACTCATAATAGTTACATCATTTGGACAAATAGAGCGAATTTCATCTAATAAAGCTCGTTTAACACGCTTCTCAAGAGTCGCTTCTAGTTCATAACTTGTATCAAAGTGGTTTTCGATTGCATTTTTAGAGCTATGCGTAACTAACACAATATCTTTAATACCAGCGGACACACATTCGCTGACAATATATTGAATTAGAGGCTTATCGACTATTGGGAGCATTTCTTTTGGGATAGCTTTTGTCATAGGGAGCATTCTCGTCCCTAAGCCAGCTACTGGAATTACAGCTTTCATATCTGTCCTTAGTGATTAAGTTTGTAAATAATATCAATTCGCTTAATTAAGTGATCTATTTTTAGGATGGAAAAACGTGTTGATAGCTAGGCAAAAAATTCGCTACTTAGTTGTTCTAAATGAGAATTTTTTAACACAGGTGCGACACGTTTAGCCCCGCAAAATAATTAAGTATCATTGCGTATTGGTACAAACTAGCAGATACAAAATAGATACCAGCTGAATAAAGTTACCTCTTTTGAAGAAGTAAATTTGAAGCTGTTTATTAAACAGAGACTCTACATTTTTGGTTATTTAAAATGAGCAGGTAAGTTATGAAGTTTATTAATGATTTTGTTGTGGGGTGAGATTACATTAGCTAAACGAAAAAAGCCTGGGTTTGCTATAAATAACAAACCCAGACCAATAAATTTCTAACTAAAGGTCGCGTTACAAAACCTTTTTATAATTAAAGACCTGCACGCTCTTTAATTACTGCAATAAGCGGTGAGCTGGCAAAATTCCCTTCAGCCCAAGCAATATCAGCACCATCTGTTAACGCACTTTTTGATAAGTTTTTAACTATATACTCACCAGTATCTACTGCATTACTAGCAACAGCATGACGTAATAAGTTATTACCATTACATTGTACTGCATCATAAATATTACGAATTTTTACACGAGAGCTTTTAAGCTTGCTGCGTAATCGGTTTTTATCGTCTGCCGCAATATATTCACAAATAGATACTGCTAATTGATCTTCAGCATTTACAGGTGCTGTATACGAAAACGAACTAACAGCTACAACGGCAGTAAGTGCAACTAGCTTTGGTAATTTAAACATGACAAACCCTTTATAATACTTTGTTCTTATATAGACTATCGAATATTATATCAATCTATCAAAATTTACGCAATAATGTTAACGTTCTTTATATAAAGTTACGAATTTATAACTAGATAAATTCTTGTCATCCGTATGGTTTTCTTGCTCTTCTTTCACGTACCAATTAGCAACTTTATTGTAATCAGGAAACTGTGTATCGCCTTTAACATCTAAATCAATAAAAGTTAGATACAGGCGCTCTGCTTTTGGTAAAAATTGCTCATAGATATTACCACCACCAATAATCATTACTTCTTCAGCAGTAGCAACGAGTTCTAATGCGGCATCTGGCGTAGTTACTACTTCAATACCCTGTGCAGTATATTCGCTGTTTCGAGTAATAATAATATTACGGCGCCCAGGTAATGGACGACCTATAGACTCAAAAGTTTTACGACCCATGATCACAGGCTTACCCGTAGTGACCTTTTTAAAATGCTGAAGATCTGCAGGTAAATGCCATGGCATTTTATTATCTAGACCAATTACACGGTTATTTGCCATTGCTGCAATCATTGAAATTATCATAATATACACCTAGTACTTTATTCTTAAACAAAGAAAAAGGAGCATAAGCTCCTTTTTAGTAAATTCTATTTAATTAACGCTCGTAGACAACTTCTACGTCGTAATCATCTTCATCCCAGTCATCCCAATCATCATCATTGCCCTTACCTTTAGTGGCTTTTTCATGATAGGTATCCCACTTAAATTCAACTTCTTCATCTTCCACTTGTACAAACTTCTCTTTAGGCATGCTATCAAGTAGTGTCATTATGTTGTGGATTAATGGTTGAGTGTTAAGTTTATTAATTGCTGAAATGTGATAGATATTTTCAGTTTCGCCCAGCTCTTCTGCAATCGATTCGCATAACGCTTTTGCTTCATCCTCTGGTAATAAATCTATTTTATTAAATACTAACCAGCGTGGCTTCTCAGCTAATTTAGGGCTGTATTGGTGCAGTTCGTTAATAATCGAAAACGCATTATCAACAGGGTTTGAACCATCTACCGGCATTACATCAATAATGTGTAACAACACACGACAACGCTCTAAATGTTTCAAAAAGCGAATACCTAGGCCTGCGCCATCAGATGCACCTTCAATTAGACCCGGAATATCGGCTATAACAAATGATTTATTTGCTTCAGGACGTACTACACCTAAATTAGGAATAAGCGTCGTGAATGGGTAATCAGCTACTTTTGGTCTTGCTGCAGATACACTGCGGATAAACGTAGATTTACCGGCATTTGGTAATCCAAGTAAACCAACATCAGCTAATAATAGTAACTCTAATTTTAAGTTACGTACTTCACCTGGTGTGCCTAATGTTTTTTGACGAGGTGCTCGGTTAGTACTTGATTTAAAACGCGCATTCCCCAAGCCGTGGAAACCACCTTTTGCAACCAAAATTCGTTGACCATGTTGCGTTAAATCGCCAAGTCCCTCTTGGGTATCAACATCCATGATGCGCGTGCCTACAGGCACCATAACAAATAAGTCATCAGCTTTTCGGCCTGTACAGTTACGGCTACGACCGTTAGTACCACGTTCAGCTCTATGGAAGCGCTCAAACTGATAATCAATTAAGGTATTTAAGTTTTCATCAGCTTGTAGATAAACACTACCACCGTCTCCACCGTCACCGCCATCTGGTCCACCATCTGGAACATATTTTTCACGACGGAAAGACACGATGCCGCTGCCACCGTCTCCAGCTTCTGCGCGAATTTCTACTTCATCTACAAACTTCATGATTACTCACTTTAGGGATTGGCTTGTTTAATAACTCTATTATATACCCAAGCCAGCACAAATGCAGGCTTGGGTATATATTGGCTGACTACAAAACAAAAAACCCCGCAAAGGCGGGGTTTTTAACTACCTTACTGATTACTCAGTTACGATAGTTACGTATTTACGGTTTAAAGGACCTTTTTGTTCAAACTGAACTTTACCATCTGCTTTTGCGAAGATAGTGTGGTCTTTACCGATACCTACGTTAGTACCAGGGTGGAAACGAGTTCCACGCTGACGAACAATGATGCTACCCGCTAGAACTGATTCGCCACCAAAACGCTTAACACCTAGGCGTTTGCTTTCTGAATCGCGACCGTTACGAGTACTACCAGCTGCTTTTTTATGTGCCATTTCTAAGTACCTCTAATTAAGCGCTAATGCTAGTGATTTTAACTTCAGTGAACCATTGACGATGGCCCATTTGCTTACGAGAATGCTTACGGCGTCTAAATTTAACAACCTTAATCTTCTCACCGCGACCATGTGAAACAACCTCAGCTGTTATCTTGCCACCGTTTACGAACGGTACACCGATCTCGATTTTCTCACCATCAGCAACTAAAAGTACTGAATCAAATTCTACTGCCGCACCAGTTTCAACGTCTAATTTTTCAAGACGAATCGTTTGACCTTCAGTCACACGATGCTGTTTACCACCACTTTGGAAAACCGCGTACATAATTAACTCCGTCTGTGCACCCTCAAATCGGCGCAACTAAAATATTCTTCGATAGGGCGCGAAGTTTACGCTAACGCGAAATAACTAGCAAGCCTATTTTGTAATTAAAATGAATAAAAAGTAGCTGCTTTGAGAGCAATTCAATATTTACCCCATTTTATATTAATTGGCCCTTTTGCCAAGCGCTTTTTAACTCTTAGCCGAAATAAATTAATGTACTCAAATATGACCCTCACAGCTCAATATCTAAGCACACCATAAACTCTATATTGATTATCAATTAATCAGTTATCTTGGCTAATTCAGTCTAAATTAAGTACTTTAATAGTGTTTTTTCAATCAATCGTCACAAAATATCGAGCTAGTGCATTTTTTGTTGTACAATCTGCGCCGTTCACACATAAAAATTGGCTCGGAGATCAATGGATATAAAAGCTATCCAGGCGTTAATCGAAAGCGACATGAATGACGTCAATCAACTTATACACGCGCAAATGCGCTCAGATGTGGCGTTAGTTAATCAGCTTGGTTTATATATAGTTAGCAGTGGCGGCAAACGCGTTCGTCCAATGCTGGCTATTTTAGCAGCCAAAGCGCTCGGTTATCAGGGTAAAGATCACATAACACTTGCAACAATTGTTGAGTTTATCCATACAGCAACGCTATTGCATGATGATGTTGTAGATGAATCAAACTTACGACGTGGCACGCCTACAGCAAATGCTGAATTTGGTAATGCTGCTAGCGTATTGGTTGGTGACTTTATTTATACTCGCTCATTTCAGCTTATGGTTGGCCTTGGAAAAATGCAGATTATGCAAGTACTTGCCGATGCAACAAACATTATTGCTGAAGGTGAAGTATTGCAGCTGATGAACTGCAATGACCCAGATACGACTGAAGCCAGCTATATGCAGGTTATTTACTCTAAAACGGCTAAATTATTTGAAGCAGCTACAGGCCTTGCTGCCATTATCACAGAGCAAGACCAAGCGACACTTGATGCACTAAACTTATACGGTATGCATTTAGGTACTGCGTTTCAACTAGTAGATGACGTACTCGATTACAATGCAGATGCTGAGCAGCTAGGTAAAAACATTGGCGATGATTTAGCTGAAGGCAAACCAACCCTTCCGCTTATTTATGCTATGCAACATGGTAGCGAGCAGCAAACACAGCTCATTCGTGATGCAATAGAGCACAGTAATGGTATGGAGCATTTAGAAGAAATTTTAACTGCACTAAAACAAACTAATGCGCTTGAGTTTACAATGCAAAAAGCAGAGTTTGAGGCCGAAAAAGCCATTGCCTGTTTAGACTTTTTAGCTGAGTCTGACTATAAGCAAGCACTTATAAGCCTTGCCCGTATTGCGGTTGACCGCGACCACTAGTTTTAACTAGTTACATAGTGTGACATTAATTCTGAGCAATAAAAAAGCCTGCAAATGCAGGCTTTTTTATATACCAATTTTATCAAAACATTAAGCATTCTTTCGGGCTAAATAACTCATTAGCTGCGTTAAATATTATTTATATAGAACAACTATACATCGTAATATTTGCCTTGCTAACGAGCTATTTATCCATCGTAATAACTGCTCATTTATTTAATGCAATTGGTATCGCTCAAACCGGCTATTACGCCATGAAATCAACACCTTCTTTGATGTCTTTTTTCAGAGTTTCAAGCATGTCATTTTTTGCTTTTGTTTCAAATGCGCTTAGTTCGCCGTAAGAAAGAATTTCTTCTACACCGTTTTTACCTAAACGTACTGGATGTGCAAAGTACTCTGCATCGCCATTTTCAACAGCAACGTAAGCGTAATCTACAACTTCTTCACCTTGTAGGCCTTTAACTAAAGACATACAAAAACGAGCTGCAGCAGCACCCATAGATAGCGTAGCTGAACCACCGCCTGCTTTAGCATTTACAACTTCAGTACCCGCATTTTGGATACGTGGAGTAAGTGCAGCAACTTCTTCATCAGTGAAAGAAACACCTTCAACTTGAGAAAGTAGAGGCAGAATAGTTGTGCCTGAGTGACCACCAATTACTGGTACTTTTACAGTTGCTACGTCTACGCCTTTAAGTTCAGCAACAAATGCTTCTGAACGAATAACGTCAAGCGTAGTAATACCGAATACGCGTTTAGCGTCGTAAGTACCTGCTTTTTTGAATACTTCAGCAACAATTGGAACTGTGCCGTTTACTGGGTTAGTAATAATACCTACTAACGCTTTAGGACAGCTGGCAACAATGCCTTCTGCTAACGTTTTGATGATGCCAGCATTTACATTGAATAAATCAGCACGATCCATACCTGGTTTACGCGGCATACCCGCTGGGATAAGAACGATGTCAGAGCCTTCAAGCGCTTTATTTAAATCGTCTGCGCCAAAGCCTGCAACTTTAACATCTGTTGGGATGTGAGAAAGGTCAACCGCAACACCTGGTACAACTGGTGCAACATCATAAAGTGATAATTCAGAGCCAGCTGGTAAGCCTGTTTTTAATAATAAAGACAACGCTTGGCCGATACCGCCTGCAGCACCTAATACAGCAACTTTCATTGGAATTCTCCGTAATTTGAGGTAGGAAACATTTGTGGCTCTTAAGATAATGAAATTAGCGACTAAAAACAAATTTATCCTGTCTATTTCAAGTATATTTTCGACCATAGTCGTAAACTTATGTGATTTAACGCATCAAACTGGCAAGTTAACTAAACAACTGCTGCATAATTATTCATTTTTGTGTAGAATTTGCGGCATAAATAACAAAAACGAATAAAGACTATGCAACCACAAGATAAACAAGAAGCACTGGTAAAAGCATTTAAATCACTATTAAAAGAAGAAAATTTTGGCTCTCAAGGCGAAATAGTTGATGCGTTAAAAGATCAAGGTTTTGACAATATAAGCCAAAGTAAAGTATCACGCATGTTAAGTAAATTTGGCGCTGTACGCACACGCAATGCCAAACAAGAAATGGTTTACTGCTTACCTGCTGAAATGGGTGTACCTACGGCTAAAAGCCCATTACGCCAATTAGTAATCGACATTATGCACAACGAAATGATGATCATCATTCGTACCAGCCCAGGTGCTGCTCAGCTTATTGCACGTTTATTAGATTCATTAGGTAAAGCAGATGGCGTACTAGGAACTATTGCCGGCGATGACACTATTTTTATCGCTCCTGCTAAAATATCTGAAATAGATGTAACACTTGAACGCGTTCGCATTTTATTTGATACGGTTTAATAGCAAATTAAATTTGTTTTAAAAACCCTATTGAAGGTGCAAAGAAAGCAGAGCCCATATCGGCTTGAGTAAAATCAAGCCAGTGGTCGTAGCAATCCCCTTCCCCTAAACGACTATTAAGTACTTTTTCAAATGCGGTGCCCGTACAAGCGCATGTAATTGATAACATTCCCTGCTCATACACGTCGCCATAAGGCATGCTTTGATTTAATAGTAGCGGTTGTCCGTCTTCGTCTTTTAGCTCACTTCGCGAAGCATGGCTGGTTTCGATCGCTGGGGTAATTAGCGTGTTATCAAGACGCGTACGTCCCATTATTTGCTCTTGCTCACTCAATGATAAATGCTGCCACATAGTTAAATCATGTTTATAACGCTGAACATGAATATAACTCCCCTGATCTTCAAAGCTACCAGGGTTGCTGATTAAAGCCGTAGCGCGCTTTTTTCTTCCATGTGCGGTGTCGCCACCATAAATAAAACCGTTAAAATCACGACCATCTAAAAAACGAAAATTACGAATTTGCTCCACCAGCTCAACATCGGGGGCAAATAATTTTAAAATTTGCAGCGCAAATAAATGGTTAACATCTTCACGGTCAGAGCGAATTTGCACAAATAAATCGCACGGTTGTACGCTCATTTGGTGATCGCTATGGGTTATATTGGGAAAGCTCTGTAATTCGCTTGGAATGTATTCAGGGAGGATATGCGGCCAGTATTGCGCACCAATAGCAACCATACAAGAGAGCATTGATTCTGAAAATTGATCGCTAAACTCTTCTTCTATAGCGCTTACTTGTTTTAACTTTGCGCGAAGTGATTCGTCTTGACCATCAAACACATTAAAAAATAAGTGCAAACCGTGTAAGTTTGCTTCAGCACAAATCCCTGATTGCGCTTGCGCCATTGTTATTCCTTAGTTTTACAGATAAAAACACAGCGAATAACAAATTAATTACGATTCGAAAAAATTCACCGTGTGAGGTTTTATTTTTATTATAACCTGATCATTATTTTCAAATGACTGGCCATATTGTGCAGCAACTTCAATTTCTTGTTCATCAATAACAAGCGAATAAACATACGCCGAACCAATAAAGCGACGACTTATGATTGTAGCTCGCTTGCTGAATTTGTCACTTTGGTTATCTGCCACTAATTCTATTTGATGAGGGCGCACATATATAAGCCCTGCACTTACATTATGCTTACTCTCAACATAAGATTCGACTAAACCAAATGGTGTTTTATATTCAGTTGCGGTTAACACTTCTGCGCTTAAGTATATGCCCTGACCCAGAAACTCTGCAACCTCCTTTGAACATGGAGCTGCAAAAAGCTGCTCAGGCGTGCCTTGTTGCTCAATTTTACCGCGATGCATAATGGCAAGTGTATCTGAAAACGCAAACGCCTCTTCTTTTGAGTGTGAAACAAACACAGCAGATACTTGAGTTGCCTTAATAATTCGACGTATATCGGCAATTAATTCAAAGCGTACTTGTGTGTCGATGTTTGAAAAAGGCTCATCAAGGAGTAATAAACTAGGTTTATAAGCTAATGCACGAGCGATAGCGACGCGTTGCTGTTGGCCACCCGATAACTGGTGTGGAAACCTGTCTGCACAGCCAATTAAATGTACAAGCTTAAGCATTTCATCAACGCGTTGCTGCTTTTGAGCTTTGCTCATATTACTAAGCCCGAATGCAATATTATTTGCCACCGTTAAATGCGGAAACAACGCATAATCTTGAAACATCATGCCGATGTTACGATGCTCAGGTGAGACAAACGATTGCTCATCACTCACTAATTTACCGTCTATAAAAATAGACCCTTGCTTGGCTTCAATTAAACCTGCAATCGCCTTTAATGTGGTTGTTTTGCCGCATCCACTCGCCCCGAGTAGACAAACAATTTCATCTTTACCCACTGTTAAATCTAAATCGTGAATAACCTTTGTGCCGTTATAGTGATAGCTCACGCCTTGTAAAATTAAACTACTCATTTAACTACGCTGCTCCATAGAACGATTAATAAAATACAAAGGAATAAACCCAACAATAACAATAAATAATGCAGATATTGAAGCAAGCTCTAATTGCTCATCACTCACATACTGAAATACATGAGTAGCTAAGCTTTCAAAATTAAACGGTCTGAGCAATAGCGCAGCTGGCAACTCTTTCATACACTCAATAAATACCAATAAGGCAGCAGTGAGCAATCCTCTTCGCAGTAAAGGTAGGTGCACTAAACGCAGCGTTTGCCCTTGGCTTTTACCCATTGATTGGCTTGCCATATCAAGTGATGGACTAACACGTAAAAAACTCGACTCAATTGCTCCGTGTGCAATGGCGTAAAACCTAACAATATAAGCAATAATAATAGTAAGAATGCTACCTGTAAGCAGTAAGCCAATGTCTAAGTTATACTTCTCGAGCGCTGTGTTAATGGTGTTCTCTAATAATGTAAGAGGTAATAAAACCGCAATAGCGAGTACAGTTCCTGGCAATGCATAACCAGTGCTTGCTAAACGCCCAGGAATAAGCGGATACGCTTGCTTTGCAACACGCTGATAAAAAACCACAAAAACACTCAATGTAATGGTTATAACACTTACAACTCCTGCCACTTTTAAACTTTGCCAAGCGTAGCTAAAAAACTCAACATTCCATGCTTTATCAAAGTAGGTAATGGCGTAATTTATAAGTACTGCAATAGGAATTACAAAAGCGATAAGTAAAATAAAGCTACAAAATGACGTTGCGAGCCAAGCAGATTTTCCTTTTAATACATAGAGAGATTCGCTATTTACACTTGATTGTCGCTCAAATACCGCTTGGTTTCGGCGACTAAAACGCTCTGCCATTAATGCTAAAAATAACAGAAGTAACATCACACCCGATATTTTAGCGGCCGCTGTAAGTGAGTAATAACCAAACCACGTATCGTATACGGCGGTTGTTAATGTACTTACGGCAAAATAACTCACTGTTGCAAAGTCGGCCATGGTTTCCATACTAATAAGTGCAAGAGCCGCCACAATTGCCCCACGAGAGAGCACTAAACTGACTTTAAAAAAGCTTTGCCAAGGAGATAGCCCCATTAACTGGCTAGCTTGTACTAATTTGAATGACTGCTCGCGAAGGGCTGTTTTAAAAATTAAAAATAAATACGGGTAAAGTACCAAGGCAATCATAACGATGGCGCCGGGTAATGTTCGTATATCAAAAAACCAATAGTCGTTAGGTGATTGCCAGCCAAACCATTCTCTCAATGCTATTTGCACCGGGCCCGCATAATCTAATAAATCAGTGTATACATAGGCAATAATATAGGTAGGCATAGCAAGGGGCAGCATAAGTGCCCATTCAAACTGTTTTTTACCCGGGAAACTACAGTAAGCCGTTAGCCACCCAAGTGGCAAAGCTATGGCGCAGCTAAGGACGCAAACACCTAAAACTAACAATACGGTATTGGTTATGTAGTCCCAAAGCACGGTATCCCACAGGTGAGAAAACACCTCAGAGCTACCTTGTAGAGATTCAAAAAGAAGAAAAAACAACGGGGCCGATAGTATTAAGCCAGTCGACCACGCAAAGAGCTGCCATTTAGACAGCTTAAATTTATTAGTCATTAAAGATCGAACTTCACCTCATCAATTAGCTTAAGTGCTAACGGACGATATTTACTAATCTCATCAAGTGGCAAGCTGTCTTCTTTAAAGCTACCCCAAGAGGCAACCAAAGTTGATAATTCAACACCCGACTTAACTGGATACTCCATATTTAATGAGGCATACATGTTTTGTGCTTTGCTGTCGGTCATATATTCTATGAGCTTTAATGCATTTTCAGGGTTTTTAGCGTATTTGGTAATAACCGCACCCGATACATTTATGTGTGAGCCACGATTAACTTGATTCGGAAAGTTAATATTTACGGCCTCTGCCCAACCTTTTTGTTCTTTATCTTCTAGCATTTTGCCAAGGTAGTAACTATTACCTAATGCCAAGTTACATAAACCTTCTTTAACAGCTTTAACTTGAGCACGATCGTTACCTTGAGGCTTGCGTGCTAAATTAGCCTTAACACCTTCAAGCCACTCTTTAGTTTGCGCTTCACCATGGTGTGCAATCATAGAAGCTACTAAACCTAAATTATATGGATGTTTGCCAGAGCGCGTACAAATTTGTCCTTTGTATTTAGAGTCTGCTAAATCTTCATAAGTGAGCTTAGGTAACTCACCAACTCGCTCTTTTGATGAATACACATTACGCACTCGCTTAGTAAGCGCAACCCATTGGCCATCACCGTCACGAAAGGCGGCTGGAACATTATTATTTACACTGTCACTTTTTATAGTTTGTGTTATTTTTAAATCTTCTAATTGAATAAGCGCACTAAAGTTAGAGGTTAATACTAAATCAGCTTTACTGTGCTTGCCTTCGCGTTTAACACGCTCAATTAGCCCTTTTTTAGCAAAAACAACATTGGTTTTTATGCCTGTTTGCTTTGTAAAGTCTTCTAAAATTGGCTGAATTAAAAACGGTTGACGAAAAGAGTAGATGTTAACAACATCGTTTGCAAAGACTGGTGCCGATGCAACTACCCCTAAAACAAGTGCAAATACTTTCTTCATTATTCCACCTAAATAACTGTTATTATCAACGAATTCTACCGTGCTCATTCTAAAAGTGCACACTTTAAATAAATGTAAATATGTAAATAACGCCCAAAAAGGAAATACGGTGTAAGAGATATCTTACGGATGTGACAGCTAATGAGTAAAAAACAAGATAAAAAACAACCGAAAAACAGTTAAATACATGATTAATATGATATTTGTTTTTATTACTATTGCAAAAACACTAATTGAATGTAGTTTTATCTCTATTTTAGTTGCTCTATTGCACTATAATTTACGCATCAACCAAGCAATGACGCTTATTGAGTAAAAGGAAATGGACTGCTTACTCAACCAACCAATGATTAGGTTATCAGGACAACACGGATTTTAGGACAGGCTCAGGATGAGTATCACAACGCAATGTTGTAAAAAGGACAGCGTCAGGAAGATGCGAAAAGGATAACAACAAGGCTAAGTTGTTCAACAGGATGTTGAAGGAATAAATGGACAGGCCTTTAAGGCAACACAAGGGATTGGTTAAAACAAGGATACACTAGGAAGTGTAATTAAGGATTTGGTAATAGTATTTACCCTACAAGACGTTTAGGAATTTAAGGATACAGGCCCGGACGGTCTACATTACATAGAACTAAAAAGTAATATAGTAATAAACATGGATTAGTGAAAATTGGAGTTGATTAAGTTCAATTGCAGGATGCAGAAAATTAGAAGATTCCGCAAGCGCGCCTAGAGATAGAGCGCGCTTTTCTTTGTCTAAAATTTGGGTTGAGTAAAGCTCTGAGCAACTATCACTAATTTTTACTGAGTAATATATCGCATCCCTGCCAATCAATGCTAAGACCTTAAAATACTTTACTTATATTTTAAATTTCGCTAAGTTTTTTATTAATTGCGCCGATAACTAAATAACGCAAGGATCATTAATACTCAATGGATATGAATTTTAACACATCTCAAAGTAATACCTTTTTATGTAAAGTATCAGACGCAATTACAGCAAAACCAATTGGTGTATTTAGTGCCCAACCCCCCAGCGAAAATCCGTATAAAGCTTTATTTAACCCCAAAGGTTATAACTTTTTAAATATGCCAATGAGTGAGTTTAAAAATATACTTAACGAAATTATTCAGTTAGAACGCGACATTCGTATTAGCAAGTGGGGTGAAGGTGCTCGACCTGATGAGTTTAGCTATCAACTTAATAGAATAGCAGACGCAATTGCAACGACTCAATTTAATGGCAAAATAGACATTAGCTGCTACTTTTTAAAACGAGTTGAAGAAGCAAAAGAAATGATTGGTGAAGACTGTATCTCGTTTATTCAAGTGCATAATAGTATAAGTCAATTGTATAATACTGTTTTACAATTAACATCTGAAGAAGGTTTCAGAGCAATTCAAAATAAAGCACTTGCTCACTTAAAAAATCAGCAAGCATTTGCTTAACTTCGTAAAATTAATCTTCTAGCGGTCGTCCCTTGTTGCGCTTACCCAATAAATACGCATCACGAAACTTAATAAAATGCTGCTCTAATTTTGTCGATGCATCCATTTCGCCCGCAAGTGCTAATACCATAATAGCCACTTCAGCAGTGCCTAGTTGATGTGCATGAGGGGCTACACGTAATCGGTAATCAGATAGTTTATCAGCAGTAACAGAAAGTACAGGCAAGTTATCTAAATAAGGGCTTTTGCGAATCATTTTCTTAGCTTCGCGCCACGTACCATCTAAGAATATAAATAGCGGCTTTTTACCTGATTCAATACTCACTTCTGTAATGGCTCTGCCCTCTTCTACATCTTCAGCGGGAAAGACGACCATAGGCTGATACTGCGAATCATTTATTAAAGCTAAAAGAGCGGGGTTAGGATCTGTTCTATCCCATCTAAATGCGTGGTTATCTGGCACTATTTCAGCAATTAAACGCCCTGTATTAGAAGGTTTAAAGCTTTCATTATGATACATCAGTAAGCACACAGCGGCCTTACAATCTGCATGCTCAACACCTTTACAAATACAGTAGTGCTTGGCAATCAGGCATTGTTCACAACGATCTAATTTACCGCCTCGAGCATTAAACTCTCGACGAGATTCACTTATTTGTTGAGCGCGTAATGCTAGAACTGAGTTTTTCACTGTATTTACCTTCAATTAATTAAGCGCGCATTGTAACGACTTCTTGTTATTTAATCTTATATTTATCTAAGTTAAAAATAGACATAAAAAAACCCAACCGAAGTTGGGTTTTTCAAGCAAATACTAAAAAGTTAAATTACTTCTTTTTAGCTGCTTTTTTGTTTGGTAAATCAGTGATTGAACCTTCAAAAATTTCAGCTGCAAGGCCGATTGATTCATTCAATGTTGGGTGAGCATGAATTGTAAGCGCTAAGTCTTCACCATCAGCACCCATTTCAATACCTAAACCGATTTCGCCAAGCATTTCGCCCGCGTTAATACCGATCATAGCACCACCGATTATACGGCCACTTTCTTTATCAAAGATAAGTTTAGTAGAACCTTCAGTACGAGCAGATGCAATTGCACGACCAGATGCTGCCCACGGGAATACCGCAGTTTCAACTTTTAAGCCTTGCTCTTTTGCTTCTTTCTCAGTAACACCTACCCAAGCGATTTCTGGGTCTGTGTACGCAATTGAAGGAATACATTTAGGGTCGAAGAAATGCTTCTGACCAGAAATAACTTCTGCAGCAACATGACCTTCATGAACCGCTTTATGCGCAAGCATAGGTTGACCAACTAAGTCACCAATTGCAAAAATATGGCTTACGTTAGTACGTAATTGCTTATCAACATTAATAAAGCCACGCTCATCAACGTTTACGCCCGCTTTTTCAGCATCAAGTAAGTTACCGTTTGGAGTACGGCCAACTGCAACAAGTACTTTGTCGTAACGTACTGGTTCTGCTGGTGCGTTTTTACCTTCAAACGTTACGTATAAGCCGTCTTCTTTAGCTTCAACACCAACAACTTTAGTTGAAAGCATTACGTTGAATTTTTTGCTTACGTATTTTTGGTAAATTTTGATAATGTCTTTATCAGCTGCTGGTACTAATTGATCAGCAAATTCTACAACATCAATTGCAGAACCTAGCGCACGGTAAACCGTACCCATTTCAAGACCAATAATGCCACCACCCAATACAAGTAGTTTTTCTGGTACGTCTTTAAGTTCTAATGCACCAGTTGAATCAATTACACGGTCATCTTCTGGGATGAAAGGTAAGTTAACTGGTTTAGAACCTGCTGCAATAATCGCGTTATCAAACGTGATAGTTGTAGCGCCGTCTGCGCCTTCAACTACTAAAGTATTGCTGCCAGTGAATTTGCCGTATCCAGATACAACTTTCACTTTACGCATTTTGGCCATACCTTCTAGCCCACCAGTTAACTGGCCAACTACAGAATCTTTCCAAGTACGAACTTGGTCAAGATCGATTTTTGGTGCGCCAAAAGTAACACCGTGAGATGACATTTCTGCTGCGTCATCAATCACTTTAGCTACGTGTAAAAGTGCTTTAGAAGGAATACAACCAACATTAAGACATACGCCACCTAATGTTTCGCGAGATTCTACTAATGTAACTTCTAAGCCCAAGTCAGCAGCACGGAAAGCCGCAGAATAACCACCAGGACCACCGCCTAGTACAACAACTTGAGTTTTTAATTCGTTGCTCATGCTTTTACCTTAATTGTTTGAACGGGACACTGCCCTAAAATTTAACTGCCATGTTTCTGCAAGGCAGAAAGAGTGAGCAGCGCACAAAGTGATGCAATTCGTACAAAGATTGTATCATTGCAAATGGTAAAAATCCCAGCTAAAAACAACTGGCTGGGATTTGATTCTATTTATTTTATTGCGTATACCAATTTTACTAAACTGGTTACATCACCAACTGGCGAATATCGCTCATGTAACTTGCAAGAGTCACAGTAAAGCGTGCAGCTAATGCTCCGTCAATAACCCTATGGTCGTATGACATAGACAGCGGAACCATTAGTTTTGGTTCAAACTCTTTGCCATTCCATTTAGGTTTCATCTCAGATTTAGATACACCTAAAATAGCAACTTCTGGCGCATTAACAATCGGCGTAAATGCCGTACCGCCGATACCGCCAAGGCTAGAGATAGTAAAACAGCCACCTTGCATATCAGACGATGTAAGCTTACCGTCACGTGCTTTAACAGATACTTCCATTAGTTCACGTGATAATTCAATAATGCCTTTTTTATCAACATCTTTAAACACTGGCACTACTAAACCATTTGGCGTATCAACAGCAACACCAATGTTAATGTACTTCTTAAGAATTAAACTTTCGCCGTCATTAGACAGTGAAGAGTTAAATGTTGGGAAGTCTGCAAGTGCTTTAGCCGCTGCTTTCATCACAAACACAAGTGGTGTGATTTTAACGCCAAGCTTTTTCTTCTCGCTAAGTGCATTTTGCTCTTTACGGAATACTTCAAGACTTGTGATATCAGCTTCATCAAACTGTGTAACATGTGGGATTTGTACCCAGTTACGGTGTAAGTTTTTACCTGATAGCTTTTGAATGCGAGACAGTTTTTTCTCTTCAATTTCGCCAAATTTAGCAAAATCTACTTTAGGCCATGGAATAAGACCAAGCTCACTACCACCTGCGCTACTACCTGCAGATAATTGACCAGATTCAACTTGCTTAACTAAGTTTTTAACGTAGTTTTGCACGTCTTCTTTAACTATACGGGCTTTGCGACCAGTGCCTTTAACGTTAGCTAGGTTAATACCAAACTCACGCGCTAAACGGCGAACAACGGGTGATGCATGAGCATACGCGCTGTTCTCTGTGAAGCTTTCATTACTTGCTTTTGTAGGTGCTGCTTGAGCCGGTGCTGACTCAGTTTTAGCCGCTGCTGCAGGTGCTGATTTTTCAGCTGGTGCAGATGCTGCTGGCGCACTGCCTGCAACTTCAAATACAAAAATTAATGAACCAGTCGATACTTTATCGCCAGCGGCTACTTTAATTTCTTTAACTGTACCTGCAAATGGAGCTGGTACTTCCATTGCAGCTTTGTCGCCTTCAACGTTTAAGATTGATTGATCTTCTGAAACCTCATCGCCAACGGCAACCATAATTTCAGTTACTTCAACTTCATCGCCACCAATATCAGGCACATTAACTTCTTTAGTGCTTGGTGCTGAACTTGCTGTTGAACTATCAGCTGGCGCTTCTACAGGAGCCGACTCTTTAGCCGGTGCTGCAGATTCACTTCCTGCTACTTCAAAAACAAACACTAACGAGCCAGTTTTAACTGTGTCGCCAGCGGCTACTTTAATTTCTTTAACTGTGCCGGCAAATGGAGCTGGAACTTCCATTGCTGCCTTGTCGCCTTCCACGTTTAAGATAGATTGCTCTTCTTCAACAGTGTCACCAACAGCAACCATGATTTCAGTTACTTCAACTTCATCATCGCCAATATCTGGTACCGTTACTTCTTTAATTGAAGAACCTGTAGAAGCAGCTGGTGCTGCATCTTCAGATTTGGCTGGAGCAGCGGCTGATGTATTTTTCTCATCAGTGCCTTCACTCTCGCCTTCAAACAAAAATACTAAAGAGCCTGTTGTAACGGTGTCGCCAACGTTAACTTTAATCTCTTTTACAGTCCCCGCTTGAGAAGCAGGTATTTCCATTGATGCTTTGTCACCTTCAACATTTAGTAATGATTGGTCAACATCTACTTTATCGCCAACGCTTACTAATATTTCGGTTACTTCTACTTCGTCGTCACCAATATCAGGTACTTTAATTTCAATACTCATTGCAAACCTCTTATGCGTATAGTGGGTTAAGTTTGTTAGTGTCGATGTTGAACTTTTTAAGTGCTTCAACAACTACTGACTTCTCAACTTCACCGCGTTTAGCAAGTTCAGATAACGTAGCAACAACAACGTAGCTTGCGTTAACTTCAAAGTGACGACGTAGGTTTTCACGGCTATCAGAACGACCGTAACCATCTGTACCTAACACTTTGTAGTTGCTGCTTGGAATGAATGAACGCGCTTGTTCTGCGTAGTTTTTCATGTAATCCGTTGCTGCAACAGTCACAGAGTCGTTTAATACGCTTGTGATAAATGCTGTTTTTTGCTCGCTTTCAGGATTAAGCATGTTGAAACGCTCAACATCTTGACCATCACGCGTTAGCTCATTGAAAGATGTTACTGAGTAAACATCTGATGCAATACCATATTCTTCGCTTAAGATTGAAGCAGCTTTGCGCACTTCAGTCATAATAGTACCTGAGCTTAATAGCTGTACGTTGGCTTTTTTACCTTCGTAACTTTCAAGCTTGTAAATACCTTTACGAATACCTTCTTCAGCGCCTTCTGGCATAGCTGGCTGATGGTAGTTTTCGTTCATAAGCGTTAGGTAGTAGTAAATATTTTCTTGGTCGTCACCGTACATACGACGAATACCGTCTTGTACAATAACTGCAACTTCAAACGCGTAAGTTGGGTCATAAGAAACACAGTTAGGAACCGTGTTTGCAAGAATGTGGCTGTGACCATCTTCGTGTTGTAAGCCTTCACCATTTAGCGTTGTACGACCCGCTGTAGCACCTAATAAGAAACCACGTGCTTGTTGATCGCCCGCCATCCATGCCATGTCGCCAACACGTTGGAAACCAAACATAGAGTAGTAAATGTAGAATGGGATCATTGGTAAATCGTTAGTGCTGTATGAAGTTGCAGCAGCAACCCATGACGACATTGCACCTAACTCATTGATACCTTCTTGCAATACTTGACCTGAAGTTGCTTCTTTATAGTAAGAAACAATATCACGATCCTGTGGCGTGTAGTTTTGGCCATGCGGATTGTAAATACCGATTTGACGGAATAAACCTTCCATACCAAATGTACGCGCTTCATCTGCAATAATTGGTACGATATTTTTACCAATGCCTTTATCTTTTAATAAGATATTAAGTGCACGAACAAAGCCCATAGTAGTAGATATATCACGCTTTTGCTCTTCAAGTAGTGGCTTAAATGCATCTACTTCTGGCAACGTAAGTTTTTCACTAAAACGTGGGATACGCTTAGGTGTGTAACCTTTAAGCTCATCACGACGCGCATGTAGGTACTTGTACTCTGGTGAACCTTCTTCAAGCTCTAGGTATGGTAATTCTTTTAATTGCTCTTCAGATACTAAGTCATCAAGACCAAGGCGTGAACGTAAATGTGCAACATGCGACATGTCCATTTTTTTCACTTGGTGCGCAATGTTTTTACCTTCAGCGGCTTCGCCCATGCCGTAACCTTTTACAGTTTTAGCAAGAATTACAGTTGGACGACCTTTTGTCTCTTCTGCTTTTTTAAATGCAGCAAATAGTTTTGATGGCTCATGACCACCACGCTTAAGCGCAAAAATTTCATCATCTGTCATATCTGCAACAAGGGCAGCTGTTTCAGGGTAGCGACCAAAGAAATGCTCACGCACGTATGCGCCATCTTTAGCTTTATATGTTTGGTAATCACCATCAATTGTTTCGTTCATCAATTGTAGTAATTTACCTGTTGTGTCTTTAGCAAGCAGAATATCCCAACCGCTGCCCCACACTAGTTTAATTACGTTCCAGCCAGCGCCTTTAAACAAGCCTTCTAACTCTTGAATAATTTTACCGTTACCCATAACTGGGCCGTCTAAACGCTGTAAGTTACAGTTGATTAAATAACAAAGATTATCTAGTTTTTCACGTGCAGCGAAAGAAATAGCACCACGTGATTCTGGCTCATCCATTTCACCGTCACCTAAAAACGCATATACACGTTGGTTTTTAGTGTCTTTTAAGCCACGACCATCTAAGTATTTTAAGAAGCGTGCTTGATAAATTGATGAAATAGGACCTAAGCCCATTGATACCGTAGGGAACTGCCAAAACTCAGGCATTAACTTAGGGTGTGGGTACGATGGTAAGCCTTCGCCATCAACTTCTTGGCGGAAGTTATCTAGTTGCGCAGCCGATAAACGACCTTCAACAAATGCTCGTGCATAAATACCTGGAGAAATATGACCTTGGTAATAAACTAAGTCACCACCGTCTACATCATTTGGTGCTTTAAAGAAGTGGTTAAAACACACTTCATAAAAAGCAGCAGATGATTGGTAAGACGCCATATGGCCGCCTAAGTCGAGATCTTTTTTAGATGCACGTAGAACGATCATAATCGCGTTCCAACGTATAATTGAACGAATACGACGTTCAAGATTTACATCACCTGGGTAAGCAGGCTCTTGATCTACAGGAATAGTATTAACGTAGTTCGTGGTAATACCCGTTGGCATATCAACGCCGTCTAAACGGGCTTGCTCTAATACTTGCTCAAGTAAAAACTGAGCTCGTTCAACACCTTCTTCGCGCACAACTGATTCAAGAGCTTGTAACCACTCTTGTGTTTCTAGCGCGTCTACGTCAATTTTATTGACTTCAGACATATGGAGGTTTCCTTATGTTTAAAATACGAATATTGTTAATTTAATATCACAGCTACTTAATTTGTGTGTTCAAAGTAGTTATGTACTAACTTAATTTTGTTTAGTGCGTCTTAAACTACGTTCAATTCGCGAATGCTCTTTGCCTGCTTCAAGTAGTGCTTCTTCGATAAATGCTAAGTGCGCATTACTTGCTAAACGGGCTTGTTCTGGATTACCGTCAATAACGGCATCCATTAATAAACGCCTGTGTTGGGCTAACTGACTGCTAATATCTGACTTTTTTAATAGAACAGTTAAATTTTGCAATACATTTTGCTCAAGCAGCGCTTTCATACCTCTAACTAAATGCAGTAACACCACATTGTGCGAGGCTTCTGCCACGCTAAAGTGAAATGCATTAATTGCTTTTGCTTTTTGCTGTAAATCATCATTAACTAAGGCAATTTCATCAAAGCTTTGTTTTACTTTGCTAAAATCGTTACTGGTCCCGCGCAGTGCTGCGTAGTAAGCAGCAATCCCTTCTAATGCATGACGAAATTCAAGTAAATCAAACTGCGACTCAGGGTGTTTACTAATCAAATCAAAAAGTGGATCAGTAAGCCCTTCTTCGAGCTGATTTTTTACAAACGTGCCGCCACCTTGGCGACGTGTAACTAAACCTTTCGCTTCTAATTTTTGAATTGCCTCACGCAGTGACGGGCGAGACACTTCAAATTGCTTTGCTAGTTCACGCTCTGGTGGCAACTTTTCACCTGGTGCTAACGAGCCTTCAAGAATCATATTCTCAAGTTGCTGTAAAATAACATCAGATAATTTTGCTGCTTTAATCTTTAAAGACATGAATCAACGTCCGCGTTGTATAAATACCAAGAGCCCATAAAACGGGGCTTTAAGTAGTATGATTTACCCAAAAGGTAAATTGGTCATACCAAAAATTTTCAATACGGTATCAAAAACACTATTAGCTGTCAATTTACAGGTAGTTTGAGCAATTAAAGTAGCGTAACGCATTTTGAACGAAGATCAAACAATGCGCAATTTGCAAAAATTGTTATAACGTATTTGGGATGAAAACAATTGGTCTGACCAGAATGAATTAGAATATTAGCTCTATTTTATTGAATTTAAAAACTGCAGGAAGAGATTAAAGCACCTTACATTGCATAAGGTACTTTATTAAAAGGCATCAACTTAAGACAGCCCACCAAATAATGTAAGCAACGCTATAAGTACTAAGTAAAATAATACATTACGCTTAACAAGTTTAATCATACAAGTGGCCTCGTAGGTACAGCCGTAATAACGCTTTTCAACTTGCTCTGCAGCAAGTGCAGTACATGTTACTACTTCGCGATTTGGAGATTTAAAGTTAAGTACGTAACGTAGCCAACAACTTGTGCCTTTATTAAAGTTACCTATTACTAAATAACCAAAGCTGGTGATGCGTGCAGGCAACCAGTCAAGCCAAAACAGTAGCTTATGTATAAGCTTAAAACGCTTAGCAAATATTACTTTATGATCTTCTCGTACTAAATCAGCTAAAGTACGTACCAGTGCATATAAAACTGCGCCCGGCGCGCCTAAAACAACAAACCAAAAAATCACCGCACAGTAAAATCTAAAGTTTACCCATGCCAATGTTTGCCCAAAGGTTTCACCACCATCTTGATCATCAGTACGCTTTTGACCAATTTGCAGCGCATATAAAGATGCAGCAGTACCGTCATCTCGCGTTAAGGCATTTAAGTAAGACTTATATAAAGCGCGCTGCTTAGCACAACCAAAGCAAACCAAAAGCACAGCAATATTAATAGCTAACTGCCATAGTACAAAATCAGATAAACAATAAATAAACGCTATTGCTATTACTGGGAGTAAAAGCCAAATTAAAAAGCCCGGTGCAGAACTAAATAACCCTTTGTCACCTAGTAGTTTATTAGAGCGATTTAAATAACCATTTGTGTAGTAGCTTATCTGCCAGTAATTAGACCGAGCCCCTAAACGCTCCAGAATTAATGCAATTATTATAGAAACTAAAATCATGGGAATAACTCTCTTAACTTAGTTGTTCAAGCATATTAAAAAACAATGGCCAATTAAAGCTACTGCCAGGATCGGTTTTACGTCCCGGGGCAATATCGCAATGCCCAACAATACGCGAAGGGGTAATTTTTGAATAGCGTTGTATTATAGATTTACTAAGTGTAGCTAATACTTCGTATTGCGCTAAAGAGTATGGCGTGGTGTCGGTACCTTCAAGCTCAATCCCAATGCTAAAGTTATTACAAGCAGATACGCCCTCAAACTCAGATTGCCCGGCATGCCAAGCACGTTTTTCAAAAGGCACGTATTGTATAACCTCACCGGTGCGCTTTATAAAGCAATGGGCCGATACACGTAAATTTTTTAAGTCACTAAAACTCGAGTGAGCATTGCAGTCAATGCTACCCATAAATAACTCATCAACAAAAGGTGTACCAAACTGCCCTGCTGGCAAAGATATATTGTGAATAACCAATAAAGAAATATCAGCCTCATCAGGGCGCTCATCAAAATGCGAACAAGGCCGCTGCGCTACAGTACTTAAAACACCGTCTAAATCTATTTTCATGATACGTTTATTATATAAATATCAAGATATACATAGCACTGATGCTAAAGGATTTATTAAAACAATGATAGTAACAAACAGGTATAAAACCCTACCTGCAAATAATTCAAACCCACACGTAGGTGCTAATTTACCTCCGCTCATGTAACGTAACTTTTGAAATTAAAAGCGAGGTATAAAACCTCACCTACAGATAATACAAACCCACACGTAGATACTAATTTACTATACGCGCTTATCTTTATATTGGTGAAAAGGCAATCGCTTCTCTTTCTTTTATAAACATAGTAAAATTTGCTTAATTTATTAACGCTTATGAGCATTCCATGTCTATTTCGCACACTCTTATTACTCAGCTTGTTACTCTAGCACTTGACGAAGATTTAAATTATCAAACAGCACAAGAAGGCGATATTACCGCGCAATTGATCCCCAAAAATGAGCAAGCAAACGCCAAAGTAATCACTCGTGAAGACTGCATTTTTTGTGGAAAAGACATCATCCTTGAAGTATTTAAACAGGTAGACCCAAGCGTTAAGGTTAATGTACTCATTAATGATGGCGACGCAGTTAAAGCAAACAGCACATTATTTACAGCCACTGGTTCAGCACGTTCAATATTAACCGCCGAGCGCACTGCACTTAACTTTGTGCAAACGTTATCGGGCACAGCCACTACTACAGCACATTATGTAAAAGAGCTAAGCGGCACAACAACGCAACTACTCGATACACGCAAAACCATACCAGGCCTTAGAGCACTTCAAAAATACGCAGTAAAATGTGGCGGGGGGGCAAATCATCGTATTGGTTTATTTGACGCATTTTTAATAAAAGAAAATCATATAGCGGCTTGTGGCACAATAAACAAAGCCGTAACTCAGGCTAAACAAAATCACCCAAACAAACCTGTCGAAGTAGAAGTAGAATCACTCCCTGAACTTAAGCAAGCAATTGAAGCTGGCGCCGACATAATTATGCTCGACAACTTTAGCGTAGAGCAAATTAAGCAAGCTGTAATTTTAACCAATAAGCGCGCAAAATTAGAGGTTTCAGGCAATATGACCCTAGAAACGCTCAAAATTTATTCACAAGCAGGTGTCGATTTTATATCAAGCGGGGCATTAACAAAAAACTTACAATCAATCGATTTGTCGATGCGTTTTGAACAATTTTAAAGCAATAATGGGTAATTAATACCGCTAATCAATTGACAAGTTAAGTAAAAAAGCATTAAATAACCCAAAAGGCTTACTTTGTAACAAATTGTTAAATTAAATCGCTTTTTTATAATAAGATACGTGCTAAATACTAAAATAAAATGGTAGACTAATTCTGTTGTACTATTTTATTTAAAAAGATAGTCATAAATAACTAGTACCTTTACTTTTTAAAGACATAATTAAAAACTAAAGCAACTAAACTACTTACTTTATGCCTATACTATTTGTTGCTACAACATGTAGTGCACTTAGTAAACTTTTATAATTAGTACTAAACATAATGAATTCACATTCGGCTTTTGTGTTTCATACTCTAAAGCTAAAGTGTAATAAAATTAATTTTAAGTAAAACTGTAAAGTAAATCAGTTAAATTAAGTGAGGCATTTTGCCGCTTAAGTGATTTAAGTTACAAAAATCTATCCTTTAGGAGAGGAAACATGAAAACAATGACTCAAAAACAACAGGGTTTCACCCTAATTGAATTAATGATTGTAGTAGCAATCATCGGTATTCTTGCTGCAGTAGCGCTACCTGCTTATCAAGATTATACCTTAAAAGCTCGCTTTGCTGAGGTAAAAACCTCTGCAGCTTCGGTCAAGACAACTATGGCACAATGTCTACAAGAAAATAATAATATCATAACAGCTTGTGATACGTTTGCCGATCTTGGCATAGCTGCACCTGCTGCTAATGACAACTTAGCATCAGTCGCAATCGCTGCAACAACAGGTGTAATAACTGCAACTGGAACAGATAGTGCTGGCGCGTACACCTACACTTTAACACCACCAGTAATCGCAGCTGGCGCTCCACCTCCATCAACTTTTGTATTTACAGTTGGTGGTACATGTTCTTCGCAAACAAGAATACCTAACCTTTGTTAATAAACAATTTATAAAAGGGCTGTTTAGCCCTTTTTTATTTGATGAATTATGAAAAAAACAAATAAGCTAGATACATTCCAATGGATAGGTGTAAGTGCTCGAGGTAAACGCCTTGAGGGAGAGCTAGCGGGTTCTAGTATGGCCTTGGTGAAAGCCCAATTACGTAAACAAGGCATAACACCATCTAAAGTTAAGCGTAAAGCAAAACCTCTGTTTGGTTTAGAAAGCGTACAAAAAATAACCCCTAAAGATATATCCTTAGTTACTCGTCAAATTGCTACTATGTTGATGGCCGGTGTTCCGTTAATACAGTCTATCGAAATGATTGGTTCAGGCTCTACTAATAAAAGCATTAGTAAACTAATGATAAATATCGCCGATGAAGTTAAAGCTGGCCAGCCTCTTAATTTAGCACTAAGAAAACACCCTCGCTACTTTGATGATTTATATTGCGACTTAGTTGCATCAGGTGAACAATCGGGGTCTCTTGATAAGATATTCGATCGTGTAGCGTTATACAAAGAAAAGTCTGAAGCACTCAAATCAAAAATTAAAAAAGCCATGTTTTATCCGATTGCTGTTCTAGTAGTCGCACTAATAGTTACGTCCATCCTTTTAATATTTGTAGTCCCTCAATTTCAAGATATTTTTAATGGCTTTGGTGCTGAACTCCCTGCTTTTACTTTATTTGTAATTGGTATATCAGAATTTATGCAAGAATATTGGTGGGTAATTGCATTAATTATTGCTGCGTTTGGCTATGGCTATAAAGAAGCACTGCTGAAAAGTCAAAAATTAAGAGATGCAACTGATCGACTAATACTAAAACTCCCTGTTATTGGCATGATTTTAAATAAAGCAGCAGTTGCTCGCTATGCACGAACTCTTTCGACTACGTTTGCTGCAGGTGTGCCTCTGGTTGATGCGCTTGACTCTGCCGCAGGCGCTTCAGGTAATGCTGTTTACCGCTACGCCATTTTAGATATTAAAGCAGAGGTAAGCTCTGGTAATCAGATGAACTGGGCAATGCGTAACTCAAAAATATTCCCTGATATGGTTATTCAAATGGTAGCGATTGGTGAAGAGTCAGGATCGCTAGACGGTATGCTTGCTAAAGTAGCGACTATTTACGAGCAAGAAGTTGATGATGCAGTAGACGGCCTTTCAAGCCTACTTGAGCCACTTATTATGGCCGTACTGGGTGTACTTGTTGGTGGGTTGATTGTTGCGATGTACTTACCTATTTTCCAACTTGGCTCTGTTATTTAATTACCAAGAATAACAATTTACAGGAAATAAAAGAGAGACTTACTTTTTTGTTAAGGTATAGCTATTAATGCCTTCTCAATCACTCTCTTTCACTTCTCTTTGTGATAAATACTTCACTTAATTTTTAAACGCTTAATTTTTAAAATAATTTTCAGGTAATATGATGCAAAGTATTATTGAAGTAATGCAAAGCCAATTGTGGTTTTATTTAACCACAATTGGCTTAATTAGTTTATGTATTGGTAGTTTTTTAAATGTAGTTATTTATCGCTTACCGTTGATGATGCAACGTGAGTGGCAAAGCGAATGCAGACTACTGTTGGAAAATGAACTTACAGGGAATAAACCTAAACAAGCTAATACCAACGAGCCTTTTAACTTAGTAAAACCCAACTCTACCTGCCCTAAATGCAAAACAGCCATTAAGCCTTGGCAGAATATTCCTATTATCAGTTGGTTAATACTTAAAGGTAAATGCGCAAGCTGCAGTAACCCTATTTCGGCCCGTTATCCTGCTGTAGAGCTAATTACTGCCCTATTAAGTTTAATTGTTGCCTATAGCTTTGGTGCGACCGAGCAAGCCCTTTTATATATTTTTGTAACGTGGATTTTAGTAGCACTAACCTTTATTGATATTGACCACATGCTACTGCCGGATCAACTTACACTTCCGCTTGTTTGGCTTGCACTCATTGCCTCGGTAATGGGTTACACAATTACACCAACCGATGCCATTATTGGCGCGGCTTGTGGTTATTTAAGCTTATGGAGCGTGTTTTGGCTATTTAAGTTATTAACCGGCAAAGAAGGTATGGGTTATGGCGATTTTAAGTTGCTTGCTGTATTTGGGGCGTTACTTGGCTGGCAGTCATTGCTTACTATTATTCTGCTTTCGAGCGTAGTGGGTGCCATTATAGGTATTGCGCTGTTAAGCATACAAGGTAAAGACAAAGCGACCCCTATCCCTTTTGGCCCTTATTTAGCGATAGCAGGCTGGATCACCATGCTTTGGGGCAACCAAATTCAAGGCGCTTATTTTAATTTAATAGGTTATTAAAATGAGTGAGCAAATTACTAAAGTAAACAGCTGGGTATTAGGTTTAACAGGCGGTATTGGCTGTGGTAAAACGGCCGTAAGCAATATGTTTGAAGAGCTTGGTA
The DNA here is from genome assembly GCF_014163785.1 of Pseudoalteromonas sp. SR43-7. NCBI lineage: Bacteria > Pseudomonadati > Pseudomonadota > Gammaproteobacteria > Alteromonadales > Pseudoalteromonadaceae > Pseudoalteromonas > Pseudoalteromonas sp. SR43-7. Next base: position 100,167 of record NZ_JACJDY010000005.1, read on the forward strand.
TTACAATAGTTGATGCCGATATAATTGCGCGTGAAGTAGTACTCCCAAATAGCAAAGGGCTAAAAGCGATTACAGCCCGTTTTGGCAAAGATATTTTATTACCTGATGGCACATTAAATAGAGCAGAGCTTCGCCAAAAAATATTTACTAACAACAGTGACAAAAAATGGCTTAATGCGTTGCTACACCCTCTTATACGGATAAAAATACTAAACGATTTAAATAATGCAACTAGCCCTTATGTTGTTTTAGTAGCGCCTTTATTATTTGAAAACAACCTTAATAAATATTGCGACCATACCTTACTTATTGACGTACCAACCTCTGTGCAAATAGCGCGTACAGCAAAACGTGACAACACAAGTAGTGAGCAAGTTAAAAGTATTATTGCCTCGCAAATGTCACGTGCCGATAAACAGCAAAAAGCGGATGATATTTTAAATAACGACCGTAGTTTAAACCTAGTGCATATAGAACTTGTTGATCTACATAAAAAGTACCTACAATATGCATTACGCAACAAAACTAACTCACATTAACACTGTCCTAACTCACACAAACTCGTATTTTAGTCAGTAATATCACAACAAAGAATGAAAGGTGATGTAATCCCCTTCTTTTTTCTGATAAATTGCTTACTATTGAAGGAATAAAACAGGTGCGCAATGAATATTAACTCACCGTTATTGAGAAAATTTATAACCCTTGGCCGCATTGATGCCGACACGGTTAAAAACAAACAAAATGAATTTGCCTCAACAGCTGAGCTTATTTCTAAATGTGGAAAAATCGATAGTAAAGATTTAGCTGAACAATGTATTGATTTGTTTCGCGTACCTTATTTTGATTTAAAAGACTTTGATCCTACAAGAATCCCGGCCGATCTCGTAAAAGAAAAACTCATACGTAAACATCACATTTTACCGCTTGTTCAAAAAGATCGAAAAGTTTATATAGCAGCATCAGACCCAACAGATTACGGCGCATTCGAAAACTTTGAGTTTAGTACCGGTCTTTCATGCGAAATTGTTGTTGTTGATTATATTCAACTCGATAACAAAATTGAGCAGTTGCTAGATGCCACTGGCAGCTTAAATCTAACTGATGACGAGTTTCAAGAATTTGCTGATTTAGACTCAGAAAGCCAAAGAGATACAGCACCACAAGATGACGATAAAGATGATGCGCCTATCATCGTATATATCAACAAAATTTTAATGGATGCCATTAAAAAAGGCGCCTCTGATTTACACTTTGAACCGTATGAGCACAAATACCGTATTCGCTTTCGTATTGATGGTATTTTGCATGAAGTTGCAAGCCCACCCAATACATTAGCCACCAAGCTTTCTGCGCGTATTAAGGTTATGTCAAGACTCGATATTGCCGAAAAACGCAAACCACAAGATGGTCGTATTAAGCTAAAAATTACAGAACGCAAAAGTATCGATTTTCGTGTAAGTACCATGCCTACCTTGTGGGGCGAAAAAATAGTAATGCGTATTCTTGATTCATCAAGCGCTATGTTAGGCATTGATGTATTAGGCTATGAGCCTGAGCAGAAAAAGCTCTACATGGACGCGCTTGCCCAGCCTCAAGGGATGATACTAGTAACAGGGCCAACCGGTTCTGGTAAAACAGTATCGCTATACACAGGTTTAAATATATTAAACCAACCTGAGCGTAATATTAGTACTGCGGAAGATCCGGTTGAGATTAACCTTGAAGGTGTAAACCAAGTACAAATAAATATTAAAGCCGACATGACTTTTGCCAACGCACTGCGCGCATTTTTACGTCAAGATCCTGATGTAGTTATGGTAGGTGAAATACGTGACTTAGAGACCGCAGAAATATCAATAAAAGCGGCGCAAACAGGTCACTTGGTTTTATCAACATTGCATACAAACTCAGCGCCGGAAACAATCACTCGTTTATTAAATATGGGTGTACCCGCTTATAACGTAGCAAGTTCGATTAGCTTAATAATAGCCCAGCGTTTAGCGCGTCGCTTGTGCCCTAAATGTAAAACGCCAGAACAACTTCCGAGTGAAGAACTTGCTCGCCAAGGATTTAGTGCCGAGCAAATTGAAGAAATGACGTTATATATGCCTAAAGGGTGTGATAGCTGTACTGATGGTTACAAAGGGCGTGTGGGTATTTACGAAGTAATGCAAATTACTCCTGAAATTGCCCAAATTATTATGCGCGGTGGTAATTCGCTTGAAATAGCAGACGTATCACTTAAAGCCGGTTTTAATAATTTACGTTTATCAGGTTTACGCAAAGCAGCCGATGGCCTTACATCCCTTGGTGAAATTAACCGCGTAACCAATTTTTAAAAGTCCCACAGTAAAATATATGAGTCTCTAGCTCTAAGCTTTAAGCTTTAAGCTTAGAGCTAGAGACTCATATTTAAGTAATGTAATATGCACCAAAAATTTGTAGAGAGTAATTTATGCCTACTGTTGTAAACTGCCCAACCTGTAAAACTAAAGTTGAATGGTCAGAGCAAAGCCCATTTCGCCCTTTTTGCTCAAAGCGCTGCCAACTAATTGATTTAGGTGAATGGTCGTTCGAAAATAATAAAATTTCTGCACCAATCACCTCGGCACAAGAGTTTAGCCAAGACATGATTGAAGATATTGAAGCAATGATGGCTAAAAATGAAGATGACTTTTTTAAATAATTTTTCTTCATAATGCCCTAAATACAAAAACCAGCATTACGCTGGTTTTTTAGTATTTACAAAAAAGTAAAATTAGCTTTTTTGTTTACGGTGCTTTTTATTCATACGCTTTTGCATTTTAGCAAACTTCTCTTTTTGCTCAGCGTTAAGCACTTGCATTACTTGGTGCTGCGTTTTTAGTTTAATTAAACCAAATTGCTCACCTTTTGCATGACGTTCATTTAATAGCTCTTTTGCTGCATTTTCGTCAAATGTTGCAGCCGAAAGTAACGCATCCATTTTTGCTTTGTGCGCTTCACGCATCGCTTTACGGGCTTCTTTATCGTCGCCACGCAGTGCTTTCATTTGTGTTTTTTGCGCTTCAAAAATAGCCTTTAGCTTAGTTTGCTGCTCATCTGTTAGGTTTAATTTTTCAACGCCGCGCTCAGAAAGTAAAAAACGAGCTTGAGAATGGCCTTGCTTATGCCCATCGCCTTTAGCTAATACGCTACCAGCACCAAGCGTTGCTGTTGCTAAGCCACAGATAAGTACTAATTTTGAAAGTGTGTTTAATTTAGTCATAATCATTACCTTAATTATTTGGTTTAACTATTGGTTCAGTTCGGTTGTTTGTAACTGCTTAATCAACTGAGTTAACTATACCTAACTCAACGCAAAGTAACGCAAAGCAGTGTAAAGGTTGTGTAAAGATTCACCTTTGCACTATTTAGCGGGTAAAATAACGCTATAAACAACTCTAAGGGTTTGTAAATGAAACTATTAATGATTGATGACGACACTGGCCTTTGTGAGCTATTAAGTGAATATTTAACTGCCCAAGGCTTTGAAATACAAAGCGTACACGACGGTGAACAAGGCCTTAAACTAGCACAAGCAAATGACTACGCCCTGATATTGCTAGATGTAATGTTACCAACGCTTGATGGTTTTGAAGTACTTAAACAACTTAGGCAAACAAAACTCACACCGGTAATAATGCTTACAGCAAAAGGTGAAGACTTTGATCGTATTTTTGGTCTAGAGCTAGGCGCTGATGATTACATTCCAAAGCCTTTTAATCATCGTGAATTACTAGCCCGCGTAAAAGCGATAACTCGCCGTATAGAGCACATTAATAGCTTAAATGTAGCTACAACGAGTAAGTTACTCGTTAATGGCATTACTGTTAACCTTGCAGCTCGAGAAGCCTCAATAGACGGCTCTATATTAACCCTTACTGGTACAGAGTACGAAATACTCACGCTATTGTGTAAAAATGCAGGTGAAGTGGTTAGTAAAGAGCAAATTAGCGAAGAAGTACTAGGTAGGCGTTTAGCTTCTTTTGATCGCTCTATCGATATGCATGTAAGTAATATCCGCAAAAAAATAGCAGAGCATATTCCAGGTGAGCGAATTAAAACAATGAGAGGTACGGGTTATGTCTTTATCCAAGGCGAATAAAAGCACTTACTTTGCTTGGTTAAAACACCCTGGGCACTACCTGTTTTTTAAAATATTTATTTGGTTTTGGTTAACTATAATCGGCACCGTTGCAGCGCTTATATTTTTAAGTAACATTACCGCTATTAACGCGGTAACTAACGAGCCGCTTTATGGCCCTATGAAAAAAAACTTAATATATACCGCCAAAAGTATTGAGCGCACTGCAATTAAACATAAGCGCAGCCTAAGCGATGTATTAGTACACCCTCGCCTATCAAAGCGTAAACTTTTATATTTAAGCGCAGCTCAAAGCGAAGACTCCCTTAGTAGTAAAGAGGTGCCAGAGAGCATCGATTTAAGTTTATTAAACTTTACTCAAAATATGTCACCACAAATTATTTTCACTGAAAAATATCAAGCCTTCGGCCCTGTTAACATAAACGTGCCTGAAGGAAGTTTTTATCTTTATGAAATAGATATTAACCATCAACCGCCTCTATTAATGCGCTTTAAGCTTATGCCTAATTGGATGAAAATAGTCATCGCAATTGTTGCCTCTCTTATTTTAAGCTTTGTATTTAGCCGTAACTTAATAGCCCCTATAAATAGCCTTAAAAAAGCAGCTATTAAACTATCAGCGGGCAACCTAAGCGCAAGGGCCGACATTTCTGTAAACCGAAAAGATGAGCTAGGAATACTTGGGCGAGACTTTAACAGCATGGCCAATCAATTAGAGCTTTTAATTAGTTCACAAAAACGCTTATTAGCCGACATATCACATGAGTTACGCTCGCCCCTTACGCGTTTAAAAATGGCTACCGGTCTTGCGCAAATGCAAGCTAACGACGCTAGCCAATCGTATTTATTACGCATAGAAAAAGAAGCAAACCAACTCGATAAGATGATTGCCGACGTGCTGCAAGTTTCTCGCTTAGAAGCAAAAAGCCAAGCGCTTTCATTGCAAAAACAATCATTACAAATAATTGTAGCTCACGTTATTAACGATGCGCAGTTTGAAGCAAAACAAAATAATAAGCAGCTAAATATAGTGGGCGCTGTAGACGTAAATATTAATTGCGACGAAACCCTTATTGCCAGTGCGCTTGAAAACCTACTTCGTAACGCTATTAAATATGCAAACAATACAATTAGCATTACTCTAAAGCACACAGATGCCATTTATATAGAAATATGTGATGATGGCTCTGGTGTGCCCGATGATCAACTGAGCAAGCTTTGTGAGCCCTTTTTTAGGCAATCAGATGCGCGGGATCGCGTAAGTGGTGGTACGGGTTTAGGGCTGGCGATTGCTAAAAATGCTATTACTGCGCATGGTGGCAGTTTAGTATTATCAAATAAAGAACTAGGTGGCTTGTGTGCTAATATAACCTTGCCATTAATAAAAGAGTAAAGCATGTTTTATAGTTCAGAAGCCCAGCTTGAGAGCAATCAAGAGGCCATTAATGTTTTTTATACTTCAAATTTAATTAAAAGCTACTTAGATACGCCATCAGGAAAGCTATTTTACGCATACGCAATCCCTAAAAACGCGACAACCGCAATAGTAGTAAGTACAGGGCGTATTGAAGGCCTAGAAAAATATAAAGAACTGCTCTGGGAGCTGTATTGTAATAATTTTGCTGTGTTTATTATGGATCATCAAGGTCAGGGCCGCTCTTACAGGCACCTTAAAAATAAACATAAAGGCTTTGTAAAACATTATAATAACTACAGCAGTGACCTAAATAACTTTGATCAGCAAATAGTCTCAAAACATTGGCAAGGTAAAAAAGTCATGCTGGCTCATTCAATGGGTGGCGCCATTGCTATTGATTATTTAGCAAAATTTGAAAATAGCTATAAAGGCGTGTTTTTGTCTGCTCCTATGTTTGATATTTTTACAAAAGACGTACCCAAAATACCAACGAAGTTTATTGTTAAATTAGCCACTTTACTTGGTTTACACTCTTGCTATGCATTTGGACAAGGCAACTACAACCCGATCCCATTTACCGAAAACGTACTTACTAGCAGCGAGAAGCGTTACACCTACTTTAGGCAAACCTATAAATTAGAACCTAACATACAATTAGGTGGCGTTACGTTTGGCTGGTTAGCAGCTACAATATCGTTTTTAAAGTCTGTTGATAACCTAAACGTACCAATCCCTTTGTTTATAGCAAGCGCAGCTAGCGATACAGTGGTAAACAACGAAGCACAGTACAGTCTTGCAAAAAGGCATGCTCATGCAACGATTGAGAGTTTTGAAGGGGCTAAACACGAGCTGCTTTTTGAACGTGACGAAATTCGAAAGCCGCTATTAACTAACTTTTATCAATTTTGTGAGTCGGTGACGGCTTAACAATTACTGACAAAGGGTCGAGGTGGATCAGTATATCTACCTCAGACTCAAAACGTTCTTTGAGCATTGCCTCTACTTCATCAGCCACATTGTGCGCGCGAATCAAACTTAAATGATCATCAAGCTCTAAGTGCATTTGAATAAACTTAACTTTACCACCTTGGCGAGTACGAATGTCATGCACGCCATGCACATCAGCATGGGCTCTGGCAATGTCAAATATGCTTTGTTTTTCATCATCAGGGAGCTCTTTATCCATTAAGTGATCGGCACTATCGCGAGCTATATCCCAGCTGTTATAAAGTAAGTAACCCGCTACACCTATTGCAAAAATAGGATCTGCATACAACACGCCATAATAAGCTAACAAAATAGCTAACAGCACAGCAGCGTTTAATATTAAATCGCCTTTGTAATGTACTGAGTCGGCTTTTATAGCAATTGAATCGGTATACTTAACCACTTTGTTTTGTACGAATACAATGACGAGCGTACACGCAATAGCAAAAATACTTACCCACACACCTAATAAAGAATGGCTTAACTGTATAGGGTTAAATAATCGCTCAATACCATGAAAAGCTAGTAGGCAACCTGAGCCTGCAATAAATGCGGCTTGGCCAAGTCCTGCAAGTGCTTCAGCTTTTCCGTGCCCAAACCTATGGTCATCATCCGCTGGGCGCAGTGCGTAACCCAACACTAAAAAGCTCATTGCGGTAGCAGTAATATCCATTAACGAATCAGTTAACGAGCCAAGCATTGAAGCCGAGCCAGAAGCCAGCCAGGCCCATGTTTTTGCGCCGATCATTAAACTAACCATGACCATGGTAACAATGCTGGAAGTTTTAACCCAAAATTCGTAGCTACGGTTATGCACGCGTGTATCCATTAATCACTGTATTGAATGTGTTGAGTATATCATTTTTTTAAAAGGTTTCGTGTATACTGCCCTTCGTCAAACTACAGATTATTTTATAAGGCTCATTATGCTGGATATTGTTTTATACCAACCTGAAATACCGCCTAACACAGGTAATATTATTCGCCTATGTGCCAATACTGGCTATGCATTACATTTAATTGAGCCATTAGGTTTTGAATGGGACGATAAACGCGTGAAACGTGCGGGCCTTGATTATCATGAATTTAGCCATGTTCAACGCCATGCCTCATTTGAGGACTACCTTGAAAAATGCAAACCTAAAAAAGTGTATGCCTGTACAACTAAAGGCAGTCAATTTCATCATGAAGCAAGTTACGAAGCTGGCGACTGTTTAGTGTTTGGTCCTGAAACACGCGGCCTGCCTGATGAAATGATTCAAGCATTACCAAACGATCAACGTGTACGTATTCCTATGCAAGCAAATAGTCGTAGTATGAACCTGTCAAATGCAGTCGCCGTGTTTGTCTACGAGTCGTGGCGTCAGTTGGGCTTCCCTAACGCCCAGTAAATATAATCCGTTAGGCAATAAAAAACCGACATAATGTCGGTTTTTTATTTAAGGCCTAGCTCAAGCGCTTATTCAGCGCGTTGTTCTCGTCCTAAAAGAGCCATAGCGGCTTCTTTCATGTCTTTATTTTCATAAAGTACTTTATAAATTTGCTCAGTGATTGGCATTTCTACGCCAGCACGCTGCGCTAGTAAATACACTTCTTTGGTATTTCTAAAGCCTTCAACTACTTGGCCAATAGACTCAATAGCAGCATCAACACTCTCGCCTTTACCTAACGCTAAACCAAATCGACGATTACGTGATTGGTTATCTGTACACGTTAGTATTAAATCGCCAAGGCCTGCCATCCCCATGAAGGTTTCTGGCTTAGCACCCAGAGCGCAACCTAAACGAGTGAGCTCTGCAAGGCCTCGGGTAATGAGCGCGGTACGCGCATTAGCACCAAAACCTACACCGTCCGAAATACCGGCGCCAATTGCAATTACATTTTTAACCGCACCACCGAGCTGTATACCAATAAAGTCATCATTGTTATACACACGGAATGAGCGACCACAATGAAGTAAATCGGCCAGCTGCTGCGCAAATTCAGGTGACGTTGAAGACACTGAAATAGCTGTAGGTGACCCCATCGCCATTTCTTTTGCAAACGTAGGACCCGAAAGTACCGCAAGTGGAATGTCATCACCTAATTCTTGCAAAGCCACTTCTTGTAACAAACGTCCAGTATTAGGCTCAAGCCCTTTAGTTGCCCACGCTACTTTAGCACCGTCTTGCAATGCAGGTTTAATCTGCGCAAGCGTGTCGCCAAAAGCATGGCTTGGCACAACAACAAGTACAATAGCACTGCTAGCAACGGCATGTTGTAAGTTAGCTTCAAGAGTAAGAGTATCTGGGAAAGGAGCATCAGGTAAGTAACGTTGATTTTTCCGCTCAGCTGCAAGCGTGGCAACGTCGTCGCTATTTCTTCCCCAAAGTGTCACCTGGTGACCATTTCGGGCTAAACAAATAGCAAGGGCGGTGCCGTAAGACCCCGCCCCTAATACAGTAACAGCTGTAGTTGCTGTACTCATAAGTTATGCGTCTGCTGAAGCCTGGTCAGCTTGCGCAGTACGTTGTTGCATGTATTGTGCAAATAACGCATCAAAATTAACTGGCGCAAGGTTAAGCTGTGGGAAAGTACCACGGTTAACAAGGTTTGAAACAGCTTCACGTGCATATGGAAATAATACGTTAGGACAAAATGCACCTAGCATGTGCGCAAGTTGCACTTCTTCAACTTCAGCAATAGTAAAAATACCTGCTTGTTGAATTTCACATAAGAACGCAGTTTCTTCACCAATAGATGCAGTTACAGTTAGCGCTAAAACAACTTCAAATACACCTTCGTCCAACTTGTTTGAGCGTGTATCTAGGTCTAGCTTAACTTCTGGAGTCCATTCTTTTTGAAAGATGGCCGGAGAGTTTGGCGTTTCAAACGATACATCTTTAGTGTAAATGCGTTGAATAGTAAATTGTGCGCCAGCTTCTGCAGCTGCTACGTTTTGATTTTCTTCGTTCATTGTTATTCCTAACTTGTTCGTTATTATAATTAAATTAAGCGTTTAGCTTAGCGTCAAGTTTACCTTGCGCTTCAATAGCCATCATGTCGTCGCAGCCACCGATATGTTCATCATTAATAAAAATTTGCGGTACTGTGCTTGCACCACCTGCTTTGGCAATCATTTCATCGCGTAGCTCAGGCTGCACACCAATATCATAATTTGTGTATTCAACGCCTTTGCTGTTTAAAAGCGAAAGAGCACGCTGACAAAATGGACAATACGCCTTGGTGTATAAAACAACATTACTCATAATAAATCCTCTATCGGCCTAGCTAAACTGATTAGCGACCTGTTGTAGTTGGTAAGCTGGCAGATTGCCACGCACCCATGCCACCTGCTAATAAGTAAACTCGTTCAAAACCAGCTTTACTCATAGCGGCTGCAGTACCTTGGGCAGTCATACCTGTAGTACATACAACTATAATGGGTTTAGTCTTGTACTTTTCAAGGCTTGAAAAGTCAGATTTTTTCGCATTCTCTGGGCTTAAGTGCTCAGCACCAGAAATACGCCCTGCATTAAACTCTTTTTGCGCACGTATATCGATTACTTGACCGTCATCACGGTTAATAAGTAACGTAAGCTGCTGGGGATTTATTTGACGAACAGCTGAAAGCTTACTTTTTATCCAGCCACTAACAATAAGGAAAACAATACCAACCCAAGCAAGGCTTAAAATGGGATGATTTGTAATAAATTCAATATATTGATCCATTCTACTTCCACTATGAAATTATGTTTTAAAACGTGATGTTTTAATTATTTTGTACTTTAGCCACGCAAGTATACCCAAACCAACCTAAAATGCGAGTTTAGGAGCACTTAGAGACGTTTAAAAAACGATAAAGCCCCCCATATATAGTTAACAGAACTCTGGATAATAAATCTATCTCAAGCAGAGTTCATGTTAGTCAATAAGGTATAAGTAAAAATATTTAATATCTTGTTTTCAATGCTGATCCTAGCTTAAAAACACGGTATGCTAAAACCACGCTAATAAACCTTTTTAGGTGCACAGTATCCATCAACAGATACTAATTTTCAGGAGCTATTATGACAGAGCATAAAAAACCACTGGTATTAATGATTTTAGACGGTTGGGGACACCGCGAAGATACGCAAAGTAATGCTATTCTTGCAGCTAACACACCTGTATTAGACAACTTATGGGCCACCCGCCCACACACATTAATATCTGCTTCGGGTTTAGATGTTGGTCTTCCTGATGGTCAAATGGGTAACTCAGAAGTTGGCCATGTAAACTTAGGTGCCGGGCGCATTGTGTATCAAGATTTTACCCGTATCACCAAGGCAATTAACGATGGCGAGTTTGATTCAACCCCAGCCTTAGTTGAAAACATAGACAAAGCAGTAAGTGCTGGTAAAGCGGTTCACATAATGGGTCTTTTAAGCCCAGGTGGTGTGCATAGCCATGAAGATCATATAGTTGCAAGTATTGAGCTGGCGGCAAAACGTGGTGCTAAAGAAGTCTATTTCCATGCATTTTTAGATGGCCGTGACACACCCCCACGTAGCGCAAAAGCATCAATAGAACGAATTGAAGCGTTATTTAGTAAACTTAAGTGCGGACGTTTAGCATCACTTATTGGCCGTTACTACGCAATGGACAGAGACAACCGTTGGAACCGTGTAGAAAAAGCTTACAACGTAATGACGCTCGCCGAAGGCGACTTTAACTTTGATAATGGTGTTGAAGCACTTAATGCAGCGTACGAGCGCGACGAAAACGACGAGTTTGTAGCAGCTACGACTATTACGCCAACAGGTGCCACTCCGGCTTCAATAAACGATGGCGACACCGTTATTTTTGCTAACTTTAGAGCAGATAGAGCCCGCGAAATTACCCGCGCTTTTGTTGAGCCTGAATTTGATGGTTTTACTAAAAAAAGAACGCCAGAGCTTAGCGCATTTGTAATGATGACAGAGTATGCAGCCGATATAGACGCACCTGTTGCATTTGGACCTACACCACTAATAAACGTACTTGGTGAATGGTTTGAAAAAAATAATAAAACACAGCTTCGTATTTCAGAAACCGAAAAATACGCACACGTTACGTTTTTCTTTAGTGGCGGACGTGAAAGTGAATTTAAAGGTGAAACACGCGAGCTAATTCCTTCGCCGCAAGTAGCAACCTACGACCTACAACCTGAAATGAACTCAGAAATGCTAACCGACAAACTAGTAGAAGCAATTAAAAGCGGTAAATACGATGCTATTATTTGTAACTACCCTAATGGCGATATGGTTGGTCACTCAGGTGTATTTGAAGCCGCTGTTAAAGCTTGTGAAGCTGTAGATAGCTGTATCGGACGTGTTGTTGATGCACTAGAAGAGTTTGGTGGTGAAGCACTAATTACAGCCGATCATGGTAATGCTGAGCAAATGGCTGATCTCAAAACTGGCCAAGCACATACTGCCCACACTAGCGAACCGGTGCATTTTATTTATGTAGGTCGCGATGCAGAGCCAATGCAAGGTAAAGCCTTAAGTGATGTAGCCCCAACAATGCTTCACTTAATGGATATGGAGCAACCAAAAGAAATGACTGGTACGCCTATCATGATGTTGAAATAACACATGAATAAACGTATTAACCGGTTAATTAAGTGCGGTTTGATACTAACTTCATTAGTGGCTGCATCTGCAGTTGCTAATGAAGATCGTACTAAAAAAGATTTATCAGAGGTTCAAAATGCACTTGAGCAAAGCCAAGCTGAATATAACGCCCAAAGAAAAAAAATAGCGTCGCTACAAAAAAATCTAAAAAGCCATGAACTCGATATAGCTAAAAATGCTAAAGCACTTAACATGGCAGAGCAATCCGTAAAAGAGACTAAAACACAGCAAAAAGAGTTACAAAGTAAAGCCGATGAGCTTGATAAAAAGCACACTCAGTTTCAGAAAATTTTAGCCGCGCAACTCAAAAGTGCCTATATGGCCGGTGGCGACGACTACTCTAAAATGCTGTTGAATCAAGAAGACACAGCCAAGTTTGAGCGCACACTTAGCTATTACAATTACTTAAATAAAGCCCGTATTGAACAAATCGAAGATCTAAAAGATCTTCAACAGCAAATAGTACAAAACCAAGAAGAGCTCGTTAAAACACAAGAAAAACTAGAGCTTTTATTTGATGAACAAAAAAGGCGCCAAACTGCATTACTTAATGCACAAAGTGAACGCCAAGCTAATCTTAAAAACTTACAAGCTCAGCTCAACAGCACTAAAAGCTCAATAAATTATTTAAAAGAAAACCAACAAACTTTAGTAACAACGATTAAAGAGCTCGAAAAAGAAAAAACACAAAAAATAGAATTACTTGGCCTAAATAAGAGCAAGGGAAAATTAGACTGGCCGAGCAAAGGCAAGTTAGAGCACACATTCGGCCAACGTAAGCATGGTGGTATTGATTGGAAAGGCGTATTAATTGGTGCAAAAGAAGGTACTAATATTAATAGCGTGCACAACGGCCAAGTTGTATTTGCCGATTGGCTAAAAGGCTATGGGTGGGTAATTGTTGTAGACCATGGTGAAGGTTTTATGAGCCTATATGGCCACGCTCAAACGCTACTAAGAGATGTAGGGGATATGGTACGTGAAGGCGAAACCCTCGCTTTGGTAGGCCAAAGCGGCGGACAGGCAAGTTCTGGTCTATACTTTGAAATACGCCACAAAGGACGCGCAGTAAATCCTGTAAAATGGTGCAAACGTATTTAATTAGATAAATCGCTGCACCGCCCTGGAGCAGCTGATGACAACTAAAAAACACACAATAAATACCGTTAATAAAAAAAGTGCAGACTTTTATATAAGTCTGTACTTGCTTGTATTACTAACCCTAATTACCTTTACTAGTAATGCACTAGCAAGCTCAATTAAAGATCTTAAAAGACAACAAATAGACGAAATACTCTTTAACATTCATACCTATTACGTTGAAGATCTCACCTTACAAAATAGCCACCATATTAAATATAACAACCAGCAGTTTGAGCGTTTATATTCAAAACTCGACTCCTATTCTAAGTACTTAAATGAGTATGAATTAGCCTCATTATTTGATAACACAAATGGTAGTTACACAGGTATTGGTATAGAAGTTAAAAACATAGACGAGAATATGACTATTGTTAACGTGGTTAATAATTCGTCCGCAAAAGCGGCAGGTATTTTACCAGGCGATATTATTGTAAGTGTAAACAACAACGCAGCCCAAAACCGTACTATCGACGAAGTAGCAACACTAATAAGAGACAGTGAATTTTCGAATATAGATATAATTGTAAATCGCGATAACAATAAAAACCCACTTACTTTTCATGTCACACGTCGCCAAATAAACCTCGAAAGTGTAACAAGCGAACTTTTAGATTTTGGAACTGGTTACATAGCTATCAATAACTTCTCTAACCACACATTACATGAAGTTGCACTACAAGTTGCCGCCCTGCAAAGCCATTTTGGCTACCCACTTAAAGGCTTAGTAATTGATTTACGTGATAACCCAGGGGGGACGTTACAAAGCGCAGTGGCTGTATCAGACCTATTTTTACAAAGTGGCACTATAGTGACGACTAAAGGACGTTTTTACGATGCCAACCAAGCATTTTATGCAAAGCGTGGAGACATTCTAAAAAATGCGCCCATAGTTGTGCTTATAAACGAAAATTCAGCCTCTGCAGCCGAAATACTCGCAGCAGCACTTAAAGATAATAAACGAGCAACCATTGTTGGCAGCCAATCTTTTGGGAAAGGCTCTGTACAATCACTCATTCCACTCGGTGATGGCAATACCGCATTAAAGCTCACCACAGCGAAATACTTCACACCGTTAGGTAAATCGATTGATGGAATAGGAATAACCCCAGATGTGGCGGTTAATCAAACAAACCTTTCACAAAGTAATAAAGCCGTTATAATAAAAAATGAACACACTAACAATAATGCGCAATTACTTACTGGTAATCTAACCGATTTACAGTTGGTTAAAGCAAAACAATTACTCAGCATGCAGTAGCTTGTTTAAGCTGTTAAACAAAGCTAAAAAGATAATAAAAACTATAAACGTGAAAATAATAAAATGGCTAACATTAGTTATTTGTTTTAGCTCTGCAACAATTAGCGCCAAGCAAATAGCAATAGTGATAGACGATATAGGCTATCATCAACGGGACTTAGAGTTCCTTTCCTTACCTGGGCAATTGTCGTATTCAATTTTGCCCCATACCCCTTATTCGCAAATTTTTGCAACACTTGCCAGTCAATCAAATAAAGAGTTATTGCTTCATGTACCTATGCAAGCACTTAACGGTAAAGAACTAGGGCCTGGTGCGCTTACTTTAAATATGAATAAAGAGCAGCTTCAGCAAACTCTTGGAACCGCTCTCGCTAGTTTACCGCAAGTTAAAGGCGTTAATAACCACATGGGCTCAGCGCTTACGCAAAAAAGCCAAGCTATGAAGTGGACAATGGAAGTACTTAAAAAGCGTCATTTATATTTTTTAGATAGTCGCACAACCGATTTGAGTCAAGCACAAAATGCCGCTAACTTTTTGGGTGTTGCTAATATTAGTCGCCAAGTGTTTTTAGACAATATAACTACACCAGAACAACTGCAACTAAGGCTTGAAGAGTTAAAACAATTAGCCATTTCCCATAGCTTTGCCATTGCAATTGCTCATCCCTACCCTGAAACCATCGAATTTTTACGCCATGCCTTACCAGAGCTAACTAAGCAAGGTTTTGAACTCGTACCGGTTTCGCAATTAGTTGAACGTAAGTACATTCAGTTAGCGCATGCTGAGGGAAAAGGAGTGAGTGCTAGGTAATATAGCTTTAAATAATGCTATATCCGAATAATAAACTAATACCAATTCGCTTAATTAAGTGGTCTATTTTAAGGGCGGAAAAACGTGTTAATAGCTAGGCAAAAAATTCGCTATTTAGTTGCTCTAAATGAGAATTTTTTAACGCAGGTAGCAACACGTTTAGCTCCGTAAAATCATTAAGTATTATTGCGGACTGGTATAACCATTCAATAATGCAGAATATCGGTATTACTTAATTAGATATTTTATCGTTGGGTTTCGCTTCGCTCACTCCAACCTACTCAAAAGCAAAAAGCCCCGCATTTTCATGCAGGGCTTTTTAAATTTTGCTGCTTGAGCAATATTAGCTCATAGCGCTTTGTAACTTTTTCATCGCTGTTTTTTCAAGCTGACGGACACGCTCAGCAGATACACTATACTTTTGTGCAAGCTCCTGAAGCGTCGCTTTATCATCAGACAACCAACGTGCGCTAACAATATCTTGCGAACGCTCATCTAGTGTTTTAAGTGCGCTAAATAAACGAGTATGCGCTTGCTCTTTCCACTGCTCTTGTTCAACGTCGTCAGCTAAGTCAGCTGCGCCATCTGTTAAATACTGTACTGGAGAGTATGTACTTGTTGGTGCATCGTCGTTATCGTCACCAGTTAGGTCAAAGCCCATGTCTTGGCCGCTCATGCGCGATTCCATTTCACGTACTTCTTTTTCACTCACACCTAGCTCGCTAGCAACAGTGCTAACCTCAGCTTGGTTGAACCAGCCTAAACGCTTTTTGTTTTTACGAAGATTAAAAAACAATTTACGTTGCGCTTTAGTGGTTGCAACTTTAACTATGCGCCAGTTTTTAAGAACAAACTCGTGAATTTCGGCTTTAATCCAATGCACTGCAAACGACACTAAACGTACACCCACTGTAGGGTCAAAACGTTTAACCGCTTTCATCAGGCCTATATTACCTTCTTGGATAAGGTCAGCTTGTGGTAAGCCGTATCCCGAGTAGCTTTTAGCAATATGTGCTACAAAGCGTAAATGCGACATAATGAGTTGCTTGGCAGCACTAAGATCGCCTTCTTCCTGAAGTCTTTTAGCAAGTTCTTGCTCTTGTTCAACTTTAAGCATAGGAATAGTGCTTACCGCTTGAAGGTAACCGTCCATGCTTGCGCTTTGTTGTCCGACTGTAAGTGCCATTGCGTATAAATCTTTACTCATTTTTCACCTCGGTGATAAACATTTGAAACTATCTTAGCACTCTTTCTCTAAGAGTGCTAACCCCAATTTAAAACTTTTTAAAAGTATAAATCAAGCAGTTTTTAGTATGTGTTTAGTCTACTACAAGCGACTGAATAAGTGATGAATTGAGGGATTGCAGCCAATTAACCTAACCGCATCATCTTATTTACAACTCATTACTTTATGGGAGGATAGTACACAAATATGACAGTTTTAATAACGGGAGGTACAACCCAGTCCGATACGATACGCATATCAAGCTGGGTTAGTTCACTTATAGTTTGCAGGGGTTTTTATACTTTATCGGGTTCTATTTCTTTAATATATCGATTTACAGAAAGGTACGATCCTACAAATCCTAAGCTTGTTGCTAGTAACACTAAAAAGCCGAGTTCATTAAGCGATAATCCTATTAACGAAAAACTTGTTTGATACACCCCCGCCACACTGCTCACTGCGCTTGAAAGCCACCACATCATCAAACCTACGCATATAAAGGCAAACAAACCACCTATTACACCATACCAAATACCGGTCCACAAAAATGGGGCATGTATAAAGGTGTTCGTTGCGCCTACTAGCTTCATTACTTGTATTTCTTCTTTTTTATCCATGATCGACAAACGAATGGTGTTACCAATAATAAGTGTCACTGAGGTAAGTAGTAATAATGCGATGGTTATTACACTTTCTTTAAGTAAATCTAGTAATGCATTTAAACGCTCTAACCAGGCTATATCGAGCTTACCAAAATCAACTTCACGTTCACTTTCTAATTTAGTTAGCAGTACTTTAGCGGCATTTGGGTGTCTGTGACGTTTTGTTGGAGTAACGAGCACCACATCCGGTAATGGATTTTTATCTAAATACTCCAAAGCTTGCCCAAAGCCAGATACGTCTTTAAATTCAGTTAATGCCTGTTGTTTTGAAATAAACTCAACACTTTCCACTTCTGGGTAAAGTGCTAAACGCTTTACTAATGTTTGCGTTTCTTGCTCGTTCATACTTTCTTTAACGAACAACGATATTTCACTCGCCTCTTCAAAGCCACTACTCACCTGCTGTACGTTTTTAACGACTAAGTAAAGTGTTGCAGGTAACGTTAGGCTCAAACCAAGTACAGCGATAGTCATCATAGATGCAAGCGGCGTGCGCCACATTTCACCTAAGCTATGCACACCTTGGCGAAAAATATTAATAATAAAAAAATAACTGCCAGCTAATACTGATTTTTTTTGCTTGTCGTTACTATTTTGGCGACCTTTAAAAAGTAAACTCATAGTGCCCCCTCAGCAAGCGGGTCTTGAAGCATACGGCCATCTTTTAAGGTTAAGCTACGATACTTCATACGTGCAACCAAACCCAAATCATGCGTTGCGATAAGAACAGTGGTACCGTGTTTATTAAAGTCTTCAAACAACTTGAGTATTTCCATTGAAAGCTCTGGGTCAAGATTACCTGTTGGTTCATCAGCTAGTAAAATTGGTGGGGAGTTTACAATAGCTCTGGCAATACCAACACGTTGTTGCTCGCCTCCAGAGAGCATTGAAGGATGACATTTCACTTTGTCAATTAGGCCTACCTTGTCAAGCGCGCCATGGACCCGTTTAGCTATTTGCTTATGGTGAGTCCCCTCAATAATGAGAGGTAATGCCACGTTATCAAAAATAGTATAGCGCTCTAATAACCTATGATTTTGAAAAATAATACCTATATCACGACGAGCATAAGGAATTTGACGCGAGTTTACTTTGTTTAAATCAACACCGTTGATAAATACACTACCTGCCGATGGACGTTCCATTAAGCTAATTAACTTAAGCAACGTACTTTTACCCGCACCACTGTGGCCAGTTAAAAAGGCAAGTTCACCCGGTTTAATATGAAAATTAACTTTTTCGAGGGCGCGGTGCCCTCCAGGATAGGTCTTACTTACTTGCTGAAAATTTATCATCTTTTTATTATGCCAACTCCATTAACACATTAATGAAATTAGTATTCCTCGCAATTAAAAAGGGAGCTAGCTCCCTTTTTTGGTAAATTAAACGTCGTCCTCATCTTGGCTAAATAACGCATCAATAAAATCATCGCTTTTAAAAGCGCGTAAATCATCAATACCTTCACCAACACCAATGTAACGAATTGGAATATTAAACTTATCTGCAACCGCAAAAATAACACCACCCTTTGCAGTTCCATCAAGTTTTGAAAGCGTAATACCAGTTAAGCCAACACATTGATTAAACAGGTTTACTTGGCTAATTGCATTTTGCCCTGTGCCTGCATCGATAGTTAACATCACTTCGTGCGGCGCATCAGGATCAATCTTTTTCATTACACGAGCTATTTTTTCAAGCTCTTGCATTAAATTATCTTTATTTTGCAAGCGCCCAGCTGTATCAGCAATTAACACATCTATATTACGTGCTTTAGCCGCTTGGAATGCATCAAACACAACTGATGCACTATCTGCACCTGTATGCTGTGCAATAACGGGAATGCTGTTACGTTCACCCCAAACCTGAAGCTGCTCAACAGCTGCCGCTCTAAACGTATCACCAGCAGCCAGCATAACCGACTTACCTTCGTTTTGAAATTGCTTAGCCATTTTACCAATAGTCGTTGTTTTTCCAACACCATTTACGCCTACCATTAAAATAACAAACGGCTTTTTCTCTTCGCTTATGACTAAAGGCTGTTCTGCCGTTTTAAGCATCGCAGCCATTTCTTGTTTCATTAATTCATAAAGCGCATCACCATCTTTTAACTGTTTACGGTTCGCTGCATCAGTTAAACGATCAATCAACTTCATGGTGGTATCAACACCTAAATCGGCGGTGAGTAATTGAGTTTCAAGATCTTCAAATAATTCGTCGTCTATTTTTTTTCCACTAAAAATAGACGCAAAACCAGAACCTATATTAACGCGAGTCTTTAACAAGCCTTTTTTAAGACGAGAGAAAAACCCTTCTTTTTTTGGCTTTTCGGCTTTTTTAGCTTCTTCAATTGCAAGTTCTGCTGTGATACGTTCTTGCTCTAAGCGTTCCTTCTCTGCCTCTTCAGCAGCAAGGCGTTCTTGCTCTAAACGCTCATTTTCTGCTTTTTCAGCTGCAATACGTACTTGCTCTAAACGCTCATTTTCTGCTTTTTCAGATGCAATACGTTCTTGCTCTAAACGTTCATTCTCCGCTTTTTCAGCTGCAAGGCGTTCTTGCTCTAAACGCTCATTCTCTGCTTTTTCAGCTGCAAGGCGCTCTTGCTCTAAACGCTCATTTTCTGCTTTTTCAGCAGCAAGGCGTTCTTGCTCTAAACGCTCATTTTCTGCTTTTTCAGCCGCAATGCGTACTTGCTCTAAACGCTCATTTTCTGCTTTTTCAGCTGCAATACGTACTTGCTCTAAGCGCTCATTTTCTGCTTTTTCAGCCGCAATGCGTTCTTGCTCTAAAAGCATCTGCGCTTCTTGTTCTGCTAAGCGCTTCGCTTGCTCTTGCCTTTGAGCTTCAGCATCCGCTTGTTCTTTTGCTAATAAATCAGCATTCGCTTGCTCTATTGCCAGCTTTTCGGCTTTGATTGCCTCATCTTGTTTTTCAAGGCGTATTTGCTCTAGTCGCTCAGCCTCTACTTTTTCTGCCGCTAATCGTTCTTGCTCTAAGCGCATCTCTTTTTCTTGATCGGCTAAACGTTGCGCATGTTCTTGTCTTTGCGCCTCGGCATCTGCTTGCTGTTTTGCAAGCAATTCAGCATTGGCCTGCTCAATGGCAATCTTTTCCGCGTTTTCAGCACGCTGGCGTTCTTGTTCTAAACGCTCTGTTTCATCCTCTGCTTTTAACCGTTCAGCTTCAGCTTGCTCTTGCGCTAGTTTTTCTTGCTCTAAACGTGTTGCTTCAATTTTTTCAGCAGCGATACGCTCTTGCTCTAAGCGCTCTGTTTCAGCCTCAGCTTTTAAACGGTCAGCTTCAGCTTGCTGCGCTAGTTTTTCTTGCTCTAGCTTCTGCGCCTCTTCTTGCGCTAATACTTGTTGTTTATCAGCTGCTGCTTTTTGCTCTGCTTCTTTTTTATCTGACTTGCCAAAACCGAGCCACGACATGAATTTACTTTTTTTTGTCATACTTGCTAATAACCACTTATAAAAATCTGATAAACTAAAATTTGAAATAGCTTGGCAATGCCCAGCAATAGTTGCTAATAAATACAACCATTCAAAACGTAAGTGTTCAATAGTAACACTTTTAATGCGGTTGAAAAATGAAGCTACACGTAATCGCCCATAATATTATCTGAGCTAGATACCATATACCATTTTTTAGTGAGCTAAATGAGAAAAAAAACAACGCAAAATAAAGCTACTAACAAGCCCAGTGATGGCTTTATTAGAGTGATTAGTGGTCAATTTAGAGGCCGTAAACTCCCTGTTAAAAACGTAGAAGGCTTGAGACCTACTACCGATCGAATTAAAGAAACTGTATTTAATTGGCTAATGCAAGATACGCGTGACGCAAATGTACTTGATTGTTTTGCCGGTTCTGGTGGATTGGGATTTGAAGCACTATCTCGATTTGCTAAAAGCGCTACATTCATCGAGCTCGACTCATTAGCTGCTAAGCAATTAGAACAAAATATTAGAACTTTAAAGCTCGACAACGCATACATTAAACATACCAATTCGCTCTCCTTTTTAGAGCAAAAAAACACAAACGAAGCTTTTAATCTTGTATTTGTTGACCCACCATTTCGTAAAGATTTAGCGCAAACAACCTGCAATTTATTAGAAAAAAACCAATGGTTAAGCAACGACGCTTTAATTTATGTTGAAGTAGAGGCAGAGCTAGCCGCCTTAGAAACACCAACCAAATGGTTGTTAATTAAAGAAAAAAAGGCGGGACAAGTACTTTGCCAACTGTACCAGCGCCAAGCAAATTAATACTGTTTAACGTAATGCGTTTCTGTTAATATTGTCCTTTACATGTGGTGTTGCTTCGGATTACAATACCGCACCATTTTTGAACCACTTGATCAATGTTTGATCAACTTGAGCAACGCTCATAATTTAGGTAGGTGAATTTTTAATGCCAGTAATTAAAGTAAGAGAGAACGAACCGTTTGACGTAGCACTTCGTCGCTTCAAGCGTTCATGTGAAAAAGCAGGAATCCTTTCAGAAGTTCGTCGTCGCGAGCACTATGAAAAACCAACAGCTGAGCGTAAGCGTAAAAAAGCTGCTGCAGTTAAACGTCACATGAAAAAACTTTCTCGTGATAACGCTCGTCGCGTTAAATTATACTAATATATTAGGTCTTGTATAAATGAGCCTTTTAATAACGCTAAAAGATGCGCAAAAAGATGCGATGAGAGCTAAAGACAAGCAACGTCTTAACCCTATTCGTATGGTACTTGCTGCAATCAAGCAACGTGAAATTGACGAGCAAATAACGCTAGACGACGCAGGTATTACCTCCGTTATAGTGAAGCTTGTTAAACAACGTCGTGACTCTTACACTCAGTACAAAGATGCTGGGCGTGATGATTTAGCTGATATTGAAGCCAATGAAATAGTAGCGCTTGAAACTTTTTTACCTCAACAATTGAGTGAAGAAGAAATAATTGCTCTCATTGACGCGGCTATTGCTGATACTAATGCAGCAGGCATGCAAGACATGGGTAAGGTAATGGGTGTAATCAAAAGCAAAGCTGAAGGTCGAGCCGATATGGGTAAGATTTCTGGTTTAATTAAGCAACGATTAACTGCCTAATACTCCCACATACATTAAAGTATGATTGAAGTAAACCGAGCCTAGCGCTCGGTTTCTTTGTTTTTAACTTTAATAAAAAGTACACCGATTAGGTTACTTTAAAATGAAATTTTTTATAGCTTCCCTATTTATTTCGCTGTCATTTTGGTAAGTTAAAGCACACTATATTTCGCATCAAGCAAGTATAAAAAAGTAAATTTCATATTCGTTCTTCTTCTTATTATTTCAGGACTGTATTTTACTAATGGCCGGAAAGATCCCACGTAACTTTATAGACGATTTACTTGCCAGAACCGATATTGTCGACCTGATAGACTCAAAAGTAGGTCTAAAAAAAGCAGGTAAGGATTATCAAGCTTGCTGCCCATTTCATAACGAAAAATCTCCCTCATTTACTGTATCGCAAGACAAACAGTTTTATCACTGCTTTGGGTGTGGCGCTAATGGTAATGCAATTTCGTTTGTAATGGAGTACGAAAAGCTAGAGTTTGTAGATGCTATTGAAGAAATAGCCAGCATGCTTAACTTAGAAGTACCTCGAGAACAAGGCGCAAATTCAGCACCAGAGCGTACGGCTGCGCAAAAGCGCTCCGATTACGACTTAATGCTTCATACTGCTCGCTTTTATCAGCACCAATTAAAACACCATAGTAATTCTGCTGCTGTTATTGAGTATGTTAAAGGCCGTGGTTTAAGCGGTGAAACTGTTAAAAAATTTATGATTGGCTACGCTCCCAGTGAATGGGATGGGCTATGCCTACAGCTTGGTCGTAATAAAGAACAAAAAGAGCAATTAGTTGAGCTAAAGCTAGCTTCAGAAAAAACACCAGGCAGACAATTTGATTTTTTCCGCGATCGCCTAATGTTCCCTATTCGCGATAAACGCGGACGCGTTATTGCATTTGGTGGGCGTGTAATGCAAGCCGACCAAGGGCCAAAATATCTAAACTCGCCAGAAACCCGAATTTTCCATAAAGGCTTTGAGCTTTATGGACTTTACGAAGCAAAGCAAGCCCATAAAAAACTTGACCATGTAATGATTGTTGAAGGTTATATGGATGTGGTGGCTCTTGCTGAGCAAGGGATTGAATATGCAGTTGCATCACTGGGGACAGCAACAACAAGCGAGCACATGCACACTTTATTTAGAACTACTGATAAAGTAATCTGTTGTTACGATGGCGACAGGGCTGGCCGTGATGCAGCTTGGCGGGCACTTGAAAATGCACTCCCTTATTTAAACGATGGTAAAGCACTACAATTTGCATTTTTACCCGATGGCGAAGACCCTGACTCGCTTGTACAAAAAGAAGGTAAGGAGCAATTCGAATTGCGCCTAAGCCAAGCAGATGACTTTACCAAAGTATTGTTTAATAAATTAAGCCAAGAAGTTGATTTAACACTCGATTCAGGAAAAGCTAAACTTCTTAGTGCAGCACTTCCACTAATTGAAAAAATTCCAAGTGAGTTTTATCAAGAAAACATTCTTGAACAATTAGGACGCTTAATTGGCAGAACGCGTGAGCAGTTGAATAGCCGTTTAAAAACGCCTAAACAGCAACACTCTATTGAACGTAAATTTAAAATAACACCTATGCGCCAAGCTATCGGTATATTGATCCAGCACCCTAATTTAGCTAAAAGTGTGCCGTATTTACCTGAGCTTGCACAAATGAACATTGCTGGCATAGGGCTGTTATTACGATTACAAGAACAAGCTTTAGAAAAAGAAAATGTGACCACTGCGCAACTGCTCGAGTTTTTTCGAGGAACTGAAGATTACGAGCCATTAATCAAGCTTGCAACGTGGCAACATGAAATAAATGAAGAACGTTTAGAGACGGTTTTTAAAAATACTTTCAAGTTTATTGAAGATCAGTGTTTAAATTATCGACTCGAGACCCTATTAATAAAGGACAAGACTCAAGGCCTTAGTAGCGACGAAAGACTTGAGTGTCATTTGTTAATGACAGCGTTAAAAGCGACTAACAGTTAGGGTCTGTTTATCTTTCGAGGTTAAGTTTACAGCAGTGTGTTTGGTATTTAGACAAGACAGAGCCTATGTAGTGTGGTTATTCCACATAAATAGGCGATAACGCAGCATAAATGCCAAACACGCGCTGCCCTTTGGGTTCGACCAAAGGGAGGTTTACTCTTTGTTGCTCGGTTTTTACTTAGCTCACTAGGTTACAAACCTCGCGCCGCGATTAAACCACCCTTGGATAGAACAAACTTTAATCCTGAAAGACCAACAGACCCTAGTCAAAATTGATTTAAACTGTTATACTGTGCTATTCACTGCGTCACATTATTCTAGTTAGCTTTAATGCAAGCTACATGATGGCGCCTGTTGTATCAACTTATCAGAGTGGAAGAAACAATCTCTATGGATCCAACTCCTCAGTCACAATTAAAACTTCTGATTCAGAAAGGTAAAGAGCAAGGCTACTTAACTTTTGCAGAAGTAAATGATCACCTTCCACAAGACATTATAGACTCAGATCAAGTAGAAGATATCATAAGCATGATTAATGACATGGGTATCAAGGTTAGCGAAAACGCGCCTGATGCTGATGAATTAATGATGCAAGAAACAACGACAGACGAAGACGCAGCTGAAGCTGCCGCTGCAGCCCTTGCGACTGTAGAAAAAGAAATTGGCCGTACAACGGATCCAGTTCGCATGTACATGCGTGAAATGGGTACTGTTGAACTTCTTACACGCGAAGGCGAAATTGTAATCGCTAAACGTATTGAAGAAGGCATTAATCAAGTACAGATTTCTGTTGCAGAGTACCCTGAAGCAATCACTTACCTACTAGAGCAGTGGGATAAGTTTGAAGCTGAAGAAATGCGTTTAAGCGATATTATCGTTGGCTTTATCGATCCTAATGAAGATACAGCGCCAATTTCAGCAACTAACATCGGTTCAGAATTAAGTGCTAAGCAACTTGAGGACGACGATAAAGATGACAAAGATGATGCTGATAGCGATGATGATGAAGATGAAGAAGAGATAGACACAGGGCCAGATCCTGAAGAAGCTCGTATTCATTTTGAAAATTTACGTGATTTATATAATAAAGCACGTGATACGTTTGAAGCTAAAGGTCGTTCGCATCCTGAATCACAAGCAGCCATTTTTGAAATTGGTGAGCTTTTCAGAACATTTAAATTAATACCTAAACAGTTTGACCGCATGGTAAATAACATGCGTGAAATGATGGATCGTGTTCGTGTTCAAGAACGCCTAATCATGAAGCAAGCTGTTCAAATTGCTAAATTACCAAAGAAAACATTCGTTAAGCATTTTGCTAATAACGAAACTGACGCTTCTTGGGTTGATTTAGAAATTTCAGGTAACGAAAAGTATTCAGCTAAACTTGAAGAAGTTAAGCCAGAAATCATTCGTAGCATTAATAAATTATCTGTTATTGAACAAACAACAGGTTTAAGCATTGAGCGTATTAAAGACATCAACCGTCGAATGAGCATAGGTGAAGCGAAAGCACGCCGTGCGAAAAAAGAAATGGTTGAAGCTAACTTACGTCTTGTAATCTCAATTGCTAAAAAATACACAAACCGTGGCTTACAATTCTTAGATTTAATCCAAGAAGGTAACATTGGTCTGATGAAAGCGGTTGATAAGTTTGAATATCGCCGTGGTTATAAGTTCTCTACTTATGCTACGTGGTGGATACGTCAAGCAATCACACGCTCTATTGCTGACCAAGCAAGAACAATCCGTATCCCTGTACATATGATTGAAACGATTAATAAACTTAACCGTATCTCTCGTCAAATGTTACAAGAAATGGGTCGTGAGCCAAATCCAGAAGAATTAGCAGAACGCATGATGATGCCTGAGGATAAAATCCGTAAGGTACTTAAGATTGCTAAAGAGCCAATTTCAATGGAAACACCAATCGGTGATGATGAAGATTCTCACTTAGGTGACTTTATCGAAGATACCACTATTGATTCGCCAATCGATTCGGCAACAATGGAGTCTCTTCGTGGCGCAACTAACGACGTACTTGCAGGCTTAACAGCTCGTGAAGCTAAAGTACTACGTATGCGTTTTGGTATTGATATGAATACCGACCACACCTTAGAAGAAGTAGGTAAACAGTTTGACGTAACACGTGAACGTATTCGTCAAATAGAAGCGAAAGCGCTGCGTAAATTACGCCACCCTTCTCGCTCAGATTTACTGAAAAGCTTTTTAGACGCTAAATAATTTAGCGCTACTATATAAACCAAAAAGGCCGCTATAGCGGCCTTTTTTCTATTTGAAGGAAATAACCATGGCTTGGATCCAAATTCGTATTAATGCCAATGCTGCAACAGCTGATGCCGTAAGCGATCTATTAATGGAAGCTGGTAGTGCTTCAGTAACCTTTATTGACGCAAAAGACACCCCTATCTACGAGCCTAAAATTGGCACCGTTGTGTTCTGGGCTGATACCACAGTTATTGGCTTGTTCGAAGCTAATCATGATATGAACGCAGTCGTTGCGTTATTAAAGCGCCATGAGGAGCTAAAAGACAATTTAGTATACAAAATCGAGCAACTTGAAGATAAAGACTGGGAACGTGAATGGATGGATAACTTCCACCCTATTCAGTTTGGCGAAAAACTATGGATTTGCCCAAGCTGGCGCGATATTCCTGACCCTGATGCTGTAAATGTATTGCTAGACCCTGGCCTTGCTTTTGGCACGGGCACACATGCAACAACGGCCTTGTGCCTTAAATGGTTAGAAAGCCAAGATCTGACGGGTAAAACGGTTGTTGATTTTGGTTGTGGTTCAGGCATTTTAGGTATTGCAGCTATAAAACTAGGTGCAGAGCGTATGATTGGGATAGATATTGACCCTCAAGCGCTTGAAGCAAGCCTTGATAACGCGAACCGAAATGGTGTTGCAGACAAACTCGAAGTATACCTTCCAGAAAACCAACCTGAGTTTAGTGCAGATATAGTAGTGGCTAATATTTTAGCCCAGCCACTTCGCGAATTACATAGTGTGATTTTAGGGTTATTAAAGCCAGGTGGTAAAATTGCCATGTCAGGTATTTTAGAAGAACAAGCACAATCGGTTGCTGACATTTATGCACCGTTTATTGAACTAGATGACATTGCCGTTGAAGGTGATTGGACTCGAGTAAGTGGCACTAAAAAAGCGTAATAAATCGAACAATCAAATCTAGAGCATTAACTCAAAACATGCATGTAAAGCCTGTATTTAACAGGCTTTACTATTTTTTTACATATCAAAAAATTTTCTAGTTATCTTGTAAAAAATAAAATCTGTATGAATTTCAAACAAATCAACCTACTTGTCATGTGGTTATCAAATGTCAATACGAAAAGGGCAAAAAAAAGTTACTTTTGTTCAATTTATAGCCTTTGATTTTTGTGAAAAAAACCGTAAACTTAGCGCCCCTTGAAAAGAGGCCTATTGAATATAGTGCGTATCGGTAAATACCAACTTGAGAATAATGTAATTGTCGCGCCAATGGCAGGCATTACAGACAGACCATTTAGACAACTTTGTCGACGCTTAGGTGCGGGCTTAGCTGTGTCTGAAATGCTATCGTCAAATCCTAAGGTTTGGAAAACAGAAAAGTCGATGAACCGTATGGATCACAGCGGTGAGTCGGGTATACGCGCGGTGCAAATTGCAGGAGCAGATCCTGAGCTTATGGCGCAGGCCGCACAATTCAATGTTGCTAATGGTGCACAGATCATAGATATCAATATGGGGTGCCCAGCAAAAAAAGTGAACAAGAAACTCGCAGGCTCTGCCTTATTACAGTTTCCTGAACTTGTGGAAGAGATTATTGATGCAGTCGTTAACGCTGTAGATATACCTGTAACACTTAAAATCCGTACAGGATGGGATCCGGATAACCGTAATGGTGTAGAGATTGCGAGAATAGCTGAACGTTATGGCATTGCATCACTTGCTGTACATGGGCGTACGCGCGCATGTATGTACAAAGGTGATGCTGAGTACGCCACGATTAGGGATATAAAACGTTCAGTGTCGATTCCTGTTGTTGCCAATGGTGATATTACATCACCAGAAAAAGCAAAACAGGTTTTAGACTATACGGGTGCAGATGCCATTATGATTGGCCGAGCCGCCCAAGGTCGCCCTTGGATATTTAGGGAGATAGACCACTATTTGCGAACTGGGGAACATTTACAGCCGCCTGCTATTGCAGAGGTGCGCAGTATATTAATGGAGCATTTAACAAACCTCCATATGTTTTACGGTGAGCCAATGGGAGCGCGAATTGCTCGCAAACATGTATCTTGGTATTTGCAAACCCATGACAGTGATGGTCAGTTTAGGCGAGTATTTAATGCGCTCGACAACCCACAGGCACAGGTCGTCGCATTAGAGCAATACTTTAAAACACTAGCAGCTAACTAAGAAAGAAAGAGACTTAATAATGTTCGAACAAAACGTGACTTCTCCATTTATCACTAACCCTCATGTTCAGTCACACGAGAAACCGCAGCCATTGCGTGATGCAGTAAAAAAAGCTGTTCACCACTATTTAAAGCAGCTTAACGGTCAAGATGTGCAAGATGTTTACGACCTTGTTCTTTCAGAGCTAGAAGCGCCATTACTTGAAGAAGTAATGACATATACACGTGGTAACCAAACTCGTGCAGCAATTTTACTAGGTATCAACCGTGGTACTTTACGTAAAAAGCTTAAAAAATACGGCATGAACTAATATGCTGGCTGTGAATTATCACAGCTAATTATTAAAAAAGCACCTTAGGGTGCTTTTTTTATGCCTACAGTTTATTAACTAAATTGCAAAATGCTCACGCTTATTGAGCCTTTATAAGTCGTTTTTTGAGTAGTAATCAGTTAAAATGCCCGCTTCTAAGCTAGCTCATTAACTGAGGAAATCAAACTACAATGGATACTCATCGTCCCATTCGTCGCGCACTATTAAGTGTGTCTGATAAAACCGGTATTGTTGAATTTGCCCGCGCACTTGAAGCGCAAGGCGTTGATATTTTATCAACTGGCGGCACATGTAAACTACTTGCTGATAACGCCATAAAAGTGACTGAAGTATCAGATCACACAGGCCACCCTGAAATCATGGATGGTCGCGTAAAAACTCTTCACCCAAAAATTCACGGCGGCATATTAGCCCGTCGCGGACAAGATGAAAGCGTAATGGCAGATAACAACATTTCTGCTATCGACATAGTTGTAGTTAACTTATACCCCTTTGCGAATACAGTCGCTCAAGAAAACTGCAGCCTTGAAGATGCCATTGAAAATATTGATATTGGCGGCCCTACAATGGTTCGTGCAGCAGCTAAAAACCACAAAGATGTAACAATCGTGGTAAACGCAAGCGACTACGACCGTGTTATTAGTGAAATGCAAAACAACAATGGTTCAACAACGTACAAAACACGTTTTGATTTAGCGATTGCCGCCTACGAGCACACAGCACAATACGATGGCATGATTGCTAACTACTTCGGTAAAATGGTGCCTGATTACACCGAGGAAGCTGCTGTAGAGACTAAATTCCCACGTACTATCAATATGCAGTTCACTAAAAAGCAAGATATGCGTTACGGTGAAAACTCACATCAAGATGCTGCTTTTTATGTTGAAAATGACATTGCTGAAGCATCAGTTGCAACAGCAACTCAATTGCAAGGTAAGGCCCTTTCGTTTAACAACATTGCAGATACCGATGCAGCACTTGAATGTGTTAAAGAATTTGACGTACCTGCGTGCGTAATTGTAAAACATGCTAATCCGTGTGGTGTTTCAATTGGGAGCAATATTCTACAAGCATACGAGCGCGCTTTTAAAACAGACCCTACATCAGCATTTGGTGGCATTATTGCCTTTAACCGAGAGCTAGATGCAGCAACTGCTCAAGCAATTGTTGACCGTCAGTTTGTTGAAGTAATTATTGCACCTAGTATTTCGAGCGACGCTGCAAAAATTGTTGAAGCTAAAAAGAACGTGCGCCTATTAGAGTGTGGACAGTGGACAGGTAAAGCCGCAGGCCAAGATATTAAACGCGTTAACGGCGGTATTTTAGTTCAAGACCGCGACTTAGGCATGGTAACGCAAGGCGACTTAAAAGTTGTTTCTAAGCGCCAGCCTTCTGAGCAAGAACTTAAAGATTTACTGTTTTGCTGGAAAGTAGCTAAATTTGTTAAATCAAACGCAATTGTTTATGCCCGTGACGGTATGACCATTGGTGTGGGCGCAGGCCAAATGAGCCGCGTATACTCAGCTAAAATTGCAGGTATAAAAGCAGCAGACGAAAACCTTGAAGTTAAAGGTTCAGTTATGGCGTCTGACGCATTCTTCCCATTCCGTGATGGCATTGACGCAGCCGCAGCCGCTGGCATTACAGCGGTAATTCAGCCTGGTGGCTCAATGCGTGATGAAGAAGTGATTGCAGCTGCTGATGAAGCTGGCATGGCAATGGTACTAACTGGTATGCGCCATTTCCGCCACTAATCACACAAAGGGTTAAACGTTGGTTTAACCCTTTTTGTTTGCTATAAATTCACGTATTCTGATTATTCAATAACCTATTTAAAATTATAATGTGAAGGAACAAACAATGAAATTTGCGCTAAAATCGCTACTTGTAGCCACACTAACAATGACATCGACTATGGCGCTTAGCCATAACCACGAATCAAGCCTTGAACATGCACTTCAATCAAGCGAACGCAATGCTAAAAACAGCGCTCGTGATGAATATCGTCACCCAGCTCAAACACTTGCATTTTTTGGCTTTAAACCAACCATGACAGTTGTTGAAATTGCACCCGGTGGTGGTTGGTATAGTGAAATTTTAGCGCCAGCATTAAAAGAGCAAGGCACTTATTATGCCGCGCACTTTCCTGCTGATTCATCAGTTGGCTACTACCAGCGCTCTCTTGCAGGCTTTAAACAAAAAGTAGCTGAAGATGAGCGCTTTAGTAGCGTTAAAATTACTGAATTTGCACCTGTAACACATTTAGATATTGCGCCAGCTGGCAGTGCCGATATGGTTTTAACATTTCGTAATGTACATAACTGGTATATGGGCAAAGATAAAAGCGGTGCATTAAGTGCATTCCAAGCTTTTTATAAAGCCCTTAAACCAGGTGGTACATTAGGTTTAGTTGAACACCGTTTAGCTGAAGAACGTGCTGATGAAGATCAAAAAACATCAGGTTATATGAAGCAGAGCTACGTAGTAGACCTTGCTGAACAAGCTGGGTTTGAATTAGTAGCAAGCAGTGAAATAAATGCAAATCCAAAAGATACAGCCGATCACCCTAAAGGTGTATGGACGCTACCACCAAGCTTAAGACTCGGCGAACAAGATGCTGACAAATATAAAGCCATTGGTGAAAGCGACCGCATGACGCTGAAATTTAAGAAACCGCTTTAAATAGGAATTTTCGCCATGAATGTTTTAGTCATTGGCAGCGGCGGCCGCGAACACGCACTTGCGTTTAAAGCCGCTCAAAACACCAAAGTAAATACTGTATTTGTAGCCCCTGGTAATGCAGGTACTGCACTTGAACCAAAACTTGAAAACGTAGCAATAAACGTTGACGACTTAGATGGTTTACTTAATTTTGCACAGCAAAATAAGGTAGAGCTTACTATTGTAGGTCCAGAAATACCGTTAGTACTGGGTGTTGTTGATAAGTTTCGTGAACATAACATGGCTATTTTTGGACCAACGGCGGGCGCAGCTCAGCTTGAAGGTTCGAAATCGTTTACTAAAGACTTTTTAGCACGTCATAAAATCCCAACGGGCGACTACCAAACGTTTGAACAAATTGAGCCTGCCCTTGCTTATTTAAAAGAGAAAGGCGCGCCAATTGTTGTAAAAGCAGATGGTTTGGCTGCGGGTAAAGGCGTAATTGTAGCCATGACGGAGGCCGATGCCGAAGAAGCGATTCGCGATATGCTTGCGGGTAATGCTTTTGGCGATGCGGGAAGTCGTGTTGTTATTGAAGAGTTTTTAGACGGTGAAGAAGCGTCTTTCATCGTAATGGTTGATGGTAAAAACGTATTACCATTTGCAACCAGCCAAGATCATAAACGCGCTTACAATGGCGATGCGGGTCCTAACACGGGTGGCATGGGTGCATACTCACCTGCACCAGTTGTTACTGATGAAATCCACCAGCGTATTATGAACGAAGTGATCTACCCTACGGTAGAAGGCATGGCAAGCGAAGGCCATCCGTACACCGGCTTTTTATATGCAGGTTTAATGATTGACGAAACAGGCACCCCTAAAGTAATTGAGTACAATTGTCGCTTTGGCGATCCTGAAACTCAACCAATGATGCTACGTTTGCAATCAGATTTGGTTGAATTGATTGAAGCTGCTAACCGTGTAGAACTTGATAAAACAACAATTGAGTTTGACCCACGCGCAGCCGTTGGTGTTGTACTTGCCGCTAAAGGCTACCCTGGTGATTACCCTAAAGGTGACGCTATTTCGGGGCTAAAAGTGGATTACCCTGCAGGTGAAAAAGTGTTTCATGCGGGTACTAAACAAAGTGGCAATGACGTTGTAACCGCAGGCGGTCGCGTATTATGCGCAACAGCACTTGGTAACACTGTTACGCAAGCGCAGCAACGCGCCTATGAGCTTGTTAAACAAATTAGCTGGGATGGTATGGAATATCGTACAGATATAGCTTACCGTGCTATTGCACGCGAGCAATAGCCTATAATACCTATTCATTGGTATAACCAATTAATTTAACTAAAAAAGCGCAGTTTCCCTGCGCTTTTTTAGTGCTACACTAATTAAAAGGTTTTTTAAAAGTAAATTAACGTTGGAACTAAGAACTTTACGTTACCATGCAATTGCTGTTGCCATACTGATTTTTATATTTTTTATAATCAGTACATTGGCATCAAACTTAGTCGTGCCTACACGATATACAATTGATAAAACGGCTCCAATGTACCTCGATTACGCCTACTATATTGACGAAACCAAAACTAAAACATTCGATACCATCATTAACCAACCTGAATTACTTACTCATCAACCATTTTCAGATGTTCCATGGAGCTTTAGCCAACAAAATTATTGGTTGTTTCTTGATTTAGAAAATAAAAGTCTTAACAAGCAAAATGTTGTAGCACATTTTGACAACCCTATGGTCGATCACCTTACGGTTTATCGCCTCGATAAAAATAACAAACTAATTGAAACATACAAACTCGGCGATAAAGAAGAAGCCCTCTCTTTATTTGAATACAGCGTACCGCATATTCGCTTTTTAGTAGAAAGAAAATCATCACAACGCCTAGTAATAAAAATAGACACAATCGGCATAAGTAAAACACCTGTAAACTTGTATCGTGATAAAGAGTTTATTGACTTAGTGCGATCTCAAACTGGGATCTGGGGTATTTTTGTAGGCGTGCTATTGATGGCTGCGCTTTACAACTTGGTGCTTTATTTTGGTATAAAAGACCGTGTTTATTTAATTTATATTGGCTACATCGTCAGCGCTATTACGCTAATGGGTGCAGTACTGGGCTTTGGTTTTTATTTATGGCCTAAGCAATGGCAGCTCTTTATTCACGAACAAATTGTATTTAGTAATTATGGGGTCGCCTTTTTCACCCTTGCTTTTTGCACCATGTTTTTGCGCTATCATAAAGATAAATGTTGGCGTTACAAAATGAGCATAGCTCTACTTTGGCTTATGTTTACTCTTGCTGTATGTAGCTTGTTTATTCCTGAAAATATAGCGGCTCCTATATTTTTTGGTGTAATGGTACTGCTTTATATTACTTGTATTATTTTAATATATAACAAGTTACGCAGTGGTTTTAGGTGGGCTAAGTTTTATGTTTTATCATGGATACCGCTAATTTTTGGTGCGGCAATTCAACCCATGGAACTCACTGGCGTTTTACCGTATACCTTTGCAACCCGCCATGCCTTTTTAGTCGCTATTTTGTGTGAGGTTATTTTAATGGCGATGGCATTAGCAGACAGGGTAAGGTATCAGCGAGAACGTGCGCTTTATCATGCCACGCATACACAACAAACACGATTACTTAATAGCTCCAAGCTAAAACAAGCATTTATGGCACTACAGAGCCAAAACCGCTCAACAACGTTGTGTTTAATAAAAATACGTCACTTTAATTCACTCAATACGATTATTACCTCTACTCAGGGCTACACACTTATAAAGCATATAGCCAAAGAGCTTGAATTAGAACTCAGCCATGAACGTGAATTTACAAACCTCGAAACAGATTTAAACACCAGTCCTCGCTTAGCCGATTTAAGCAGTGGTGTATTTGCCTGTATTTCTACAAAAACACAAAACCAAGAAATGCTAGAAGCACTACTGACTAAAATAATTAGTAGCCTACCAAAACAATATGAAATTAAAGGGCTAAACCTGCAGCTTAGTTACAGTATAGGTATTAGTAGTGCAGGCAAGAC
Source organism: Pseudoalteromonas sp. SR43-7 (assembly GCF_014163785.1). NCBI lineage: Bacteria > Pseudomonadati > Pseudomonadota > Gammaproteobacteria > Alteromonadales > Pseudoalteromonadaceae > Pseudoalteromonas > Pseudoalteromonas sp. SR43-7. Next base: position 135,034 of record NZ_JACJDY010000005.1, read on the forward strand.
TAACGACTTTGAATATTGGTTAAAGCGTGGTTATTTAGCGCTTAAAAAAGCAAAAGGTAGCGTTAATCAAGTTGGGTCATCGTCAAACGGTAATAATCTGATGATGGACGTTGCTCTAGCCGCTAAGCTGCAACAAGCAATCAAAACAAATCAACTGGCGCTTTATTACCAACCTCAAATAAACTTATTAAGTAACCACGTAAGTGGTGCTGAAGCTTTATTACGTTGGCCCGACCCAACTTACAGCAACTTATCAATTGAAGAGCTAATAACACTTGCTGAACACACAGGTATTATTAACGAGCTAACACTGTGGGTAATAGAGCAAGCTTGTAAAGACATAGTTGAGCTTACAAAAAATGGCTATAACGAGCACACAATTAGCGTAAATTTAAGTGCTAAAAACTTAACCATAAATAACTTAGCCGAAAAAGTAGAAAATATTTTAATTAAATACCAAGTGCCGGCACACTTACTTAAATTTGAACTAACCGAATCGGCCTTTGTAGACAGTCAAGATGCACTTATAAAGTTAGTTGATGAGTTAACCGCATTAGGTATTAAAGTGGTACTGGATGACTTTGGGACAGGCTACGCGTCACTTAGCTACTTAGTTAATTATCACTTTAGTGAGCTTAAAATAGATAAGTCATTTGTTTTTGATTTGCCTAACAACCCAACTCACCAAGTTATTGTACAAACAGCCATTGATATGGCGCATAACCTCAATTTATCAATAACAATTGAGGGGGTAGAAACCCAAGAAATCCATCACTTGCTCAAAGATATGAACGCTGATTCCGCCCAAGGTTATTTATACGCAAAAGCACTGCCTTACACCGACTATTTACACTTCTTAAAAAGCCAATATAGCTTAAAAATGTTAGACTCCTCTTTTTAACATCTTTAGGGGCCAAGTAAAGATGCAAGGCACACTGCGTAAACTAAAATCGAGCTTAACCGAACCAGTACAATATCACCTACCTGTGGGTGAGCACTTAGTAGACTTAAATGCATTTATAGGTAAGGAGCTTACGCTTACCTTTAGTGGCACTATTTTATGTTCTAACTGCGGTAAAAAAACCAAAAAAAGCTACTCTCAAGGTCACTGTTTTGTATGTATGCGAAAGCTTGCTAGTTGCGATATGTGCATAATGAAACCAGAAACCTGCCACTACGATCAAGGCACTTGCCGAGAGCCGCAGTGGGGCGAAGAAAACTGCATGATCCCACACTATGTATATCTCGCTAACACCTCTGGATTAAAAGTAGGTATTACCCGCCACACACAAATACCGACTCGCTGGGTTGATCAAGGCGCCACTCAGGCATTACCTATTTTTAAAGTGCAAACTCGCCTGCAATCTGGTTTAGTAGAAGTTGCATTGGCTGAATTTATTGCCGACAAAACTAATTGGCGCAATATGCTAAAAGGTCAAAACGACGCAATTGACTTAAAGGCAGCGGCAGCCGAGCTGATCCCACAAATTAGTGAAAAGCTAAACGAGCTCAGTGAATTATTTGGCGCAACAGCAATAGAGCAACTTGATGAAGATGTGGTTGATTTAAACTTTCCAGTAACCGAATACCCAACAAAAATCAGCTCATTTAACTTTGATAAAGACCCTGTTGTAAGTGGTGTTTTACAAGGTATTAAAGGTCAGTACTTAATCTTTGAAAAAGGCGTTATTAATATACGTAAATTTACGTCTTATGAAGTAACCGTAGGCTAACGGGCCATGTTAAACAGCTACCCACAATTATTGGTTATTTATAATGAGCTTGAGATAGCCCATAACCAACAAGAGCAACAAGAGTGCTTGCACAGCGTTACGCAAAGTGAGCTAAGCGATGTGCGAGTACTTAACAAGCAAGGTGACTACCTTAATTTACAAGGCACTGTTTGCCCTAAATTGAATGGCGAGCAACTAGCACAGCTTGTTACAGCTTACTTATTAAATGAAGGACAATGCTGCCTTGGTAAAATCAAAACCCTAAGCACAGCGCAGGCGTTTGATTTACTAGGGCTATAAACACTCTCTTTATTTAAACCTCAGTAAGCACTTTTATATGCGCTACAGCACTGCGACCTAAAGCTGATAGCGCATAGCCACCTTCTAAATACGAAATAACCCCTTTGCAACCGCCCTCTTTAGCAACACCACATAGTTGCTCGGTAAGCCAAATATAGTCATCTTCAACAAATTTTAAGCTTGCCATATCATCTTCTAGGTGAGCATCGAACCCTGCGCTTATAAAAAGTAATTCAGGCTTAAACGCTTTTAATTTTGGTAACCATTGCCCAGTAAACACCTCTTTTAAATCGTCGCCATTACTAGCAATTGGCAGAGGTGAATTAACTATATGACTATTATTTTTAACCGCTGTATTTGGGTAAAACGGATACTGAAATAACGAACAAAGCAGTACGTTTTCGTCATCAATAAAAATATCTTGCGTGCCATTACCGTGGTGTACATCAAAATCAGCAATAGCAATGCGCTTAACCCCTTTGCTTTGTGCGTACTTAACAGCAATAGCTAAGTTATTAAACACACAAAACCCAGATGATGAGTTTTTATTAGCGTGATGCCCTGGCGGGCGTACTGAGCAAAAAGCAGCATCGAGTTTATCGGCAAGTATTTCATCAACCGCTAACAATCCGGCACCGACTGCCCGCTCAATCGCTTTAAACGAATCGGGGCACAGCCACGTATCGCCATCTAAATTAGCGAGCCCTTCTGTTGGTAGCGTATTTTCTACGTGTTTAAGTAAAGCTTCATCGTGAGCAAGTAGATAATGTTCACGCTCGGCCTTGGGTGCTTGTAGGTGTGTTAAGCCAACATCTACGCCGCTGGCAAGTAATCGGTCTGTTATGGCATCTAGACGTTCTGGGCACTCGGGGTGGTCTTCTATCATTTTATGCTTACGGCAATGAGGATGAGAAATAACAGCGGTACGCATAAAAAGTCCCTTACAAGGTGTAAAAACTTAATATAGCAAAGCCACCGATGGGTGGCTTTGCGACTTTGGTTTATATCAATACTTTAAATATCAATATTAGCTATTTTGCTTTTAAATGTAGGTTTCTAAAGTCAAAGCTAAAGTCGGTCACTTGTGTTGATACCGCACGCATTTTGGCACTGTTTACACGATTTTGTGAGCTCATTTCAAAACGAATAAACGCATCTGCTTCTAGTAATTTTTCATCCCACTTAACAATAAATGTATTACCAGTGTAATGCTCAAGAGTGCCTTTCAAGCGTTTAGTGTGGGTAAAATCAATGCGTAATTTACCATCTAACTGCTCAATAATTACATCGCCGTACCAATCATCGTGTAATGTACCGGTGTAATTAATGTTTGGTAATTGTGGTTGGTAGTCGGCGGGGGCTTCTGGTTTTGCATTAGCGTACGCGTGTTGTTTACCTTCAAAATGACTTTTAGCTAAATCCTCTACCCAGTCTTTATCTTCGAGCTCAAGTGCATCTTCAAGCACTTCATGGGTTACAGCCGAAAGTGCACCAAAAGCTTGTTGATTAGATAAAATAACAATACCGAGGTTTTTCTCAGGCAATAAAGTAACTTGCGATACCATTCCCAAAATACCACCGCCGTGACCTAGCTTTTTAAAGCCGTGGTAGTCTTCAATACTCCAGCCTAACCCATAACCCCTAAACTGCTGATGATACGATTCAAACGCACTTTTAGACGCCATAGATGTAATATGTGGGTGCCACATTTGCGCTTGTTGCTTTTCACTAAATAGCTGCTCGCCACTTGGCATTTTACCGCCTGCTAATTGCGTACGTAGCCATTGACTCATATCGCTTACACTTGAAGCAATGGCGCCTGCGCCTCTAAAGTCCTCAAGGTAGTTTACAAAAAATGGATGAAGCGTGCCATCCATAGGAATATGGCCTGTCGCCCAGTTTTTATTACTTTTGGGAATACGTGAAAAGCCCGCGCGTGAGTTATCCATGTGCAGCGGCTGTAATATATTTTTTTCGATGTAATCATTCCAGCTCATACCCGACACACGTGCAACCACTTCACCAGCGGTAACAAACATCAAGTTGTTATAAGCGTACTTACTACGAAAGCTGCTCGCTGGTTTTAAATACTGTAATCCCGCTAAAATTTCATCAACTGATTTATCGGTACTTGGCCAAATCATTAAATCGCCTTGCCCAAGCCCAAGCCCACTGCGATGGCTTAATAAGTCACGAATACGCATTTCGCGTGTTACGTACGAGTCGTACAATCTAAACTCTGGTAAATGATCAATTACGCGGTCATCCCAGCTTAATTTACCTTCATCAACCAACTTTGCCAGTGCCGCAGTAGTGAATGCTTTTGTGTTTGAAGCAATACCAAATAAAGTGTCTTTGTTTACTTTTTTGTTGGTATCGAGATTAGTTACACCAAAGCCTTTAGCAAATATTACTTTATCGTTTTCAACAATGGCAACTGCCATACCGGGTACGTCAAAACGTGCCATTGACGCTTTAATTACATCGTCAACTTTGTTGGTATCAACTTGTGCCCAGCTGCTAAACGTAGAGCCTGCTAATAGTGCAATTGCGGCAAGTTTGGTTAATTTCATATCAATCCTATTTTATTATTTTTGATGAACTGCAAATTCAATTGCTGCGCGCTCTTGATTGGTGTCGCTTTTTTGTGCGCGATTTAATATGGCATCACTGTATTCTTTTGGTACGCCCGCTTCAAGTGAACCGCGATGAACGTGTTTTATGTACCAATCATATGGCAGTACATCGCTGTCATGGGTATTAGCTATATAACAATGTGCGGCTACAGTCTCACCCGTTAAAAGCGTTGGGGCTATATCTACACAATCGTAACCTGGCCCTTCAATACTGTCTAAAATAGCTTTTTCTTCTTCATTGAGCTTATAAATAACGCCGTAAACCAATGCATCTTCTTTATCGCTTGGACAAATACTGCATTTACCTGAGCCATCTTTAAATAGCATATCAAAAGTAAGCTCGTAGCCTTTAAGTATCGCAGTTCCTACACGCTTTACATTGGGCAAGCGCGCTAACAAACGATTAGATGACATATTAGAACCAAACGAAAAATTATATAGCGGCATTTTTATCTCCTGCGCTTTTTGAATAAGTTAAATAACAACACGTACTGCAAGTGCAATTAAAATAATGCCAATTCCACGGTCAAACCAATAACCGCGTTGTTGGAAAAAGCCCCTTACATTATCGCGAGAAAGCATCATTGAAAGCATTGAAAACCACGCCCAAGTAGCCAATGCCATGTACACGCCGTAGCCGACCTGTACGCTAGTAGGTGTTGTTGGGCTAATCACGAGTGTAAATAACGACATAAAAAATAACGTGGCTTTTGGGTTTAATGCATTGGTGAAAAAGCCGCGCCTAAAAGCCACCCAAACGGGTTCCTCTTGAACGGTTTTGTTTTCAACATCTTTTACAGCCTCGCCTTCATTACTTTCAGGCGGTTTTGCAGCTCTAAGAGCTTGTACGCCTAAGTAAGCTAAATATGCACCAGCAAGGTACTTGAGCGCCATAAATAAACTAGGCGATTGCGTTAAAATAAGCGCAACACCTAAAACGCAATAGGCAACGTGCAGTAAAATAGCAGCGCCAACACCTGCGCTTGTCCACAATGCATTGCGCCTTCCTTGTTGCACACTTTGCTTAAGTACTACGGCAAAGTCGGGCCCAGGGCTTGCTACTGCAAAAAAATGAGCAATAACAATCAGTAAAAATTCATCTAAGTATTCCACGCAAATCCTTGCTAGTTTGGCGAATAAGCTAATAACAGCGGGTTGGCCGAGTTATTTACCAATGCTTTAATTTCTTTTTGTGCTTTTTTAAACTGGCCACGTAAATGCGGCTTTAAATGTTTTTTAGACACCTTATCGTTTTTAAAGTAACTAATTAGGGCATGCATAAATACCGTATGCGTTTCACTTAACTTAGCTTCACGGTTAGCGTATGGGTTATAGCAAGAGCCACACCCGCCTTTAAACTGATACACCGTGTTGCTCAACATCACACCAAACCCTAAAAAACAAGCAAGTGCATCAGCAGCTTGTGGTAAATACTCCCTACCACCAGGCGGCAGCACCCCAACGTGATGAATAAGTATGGTGGCCAGAGTACCCGCATAACTTGCCACTAAATCTTGTGGCTGATTAATCTGATTAGGATTAAAAGAAATATTAATCGTATGGCTTGGCGGCACAATTAAATGGCTGCCTTCGCCACGTATTTCATTGCTAAATTCGAAGTGTGGAAAAACTTGCGGTTGTAATTGCTGCGGTGCAACTAGTTGGATAGGCCATGCGTTCATACCCGCGTAATTAGTAACGCGGTTAAAAACATTGCTCGCCATTTCTTCAATGCTCGATACCGAATCAGGGAAAAAAGTGGCCGTTGGCAGTATTATTTGAGTGTGCTTTGTAAAAAACTCAGCATCAAAGTTTTCTACAGCCCAAATAAATGTATCAATAAGCCATTGCTGCTCTTGCTGCTCTAATAATGGCTTTGATTTAAATAAAGCTAACATAGTGTGCTCTTTTAGGTTTTAGTTTAGGTGCTTACGTAGGTGCTAACTTAGTCTTTTTGTGTAAGCGCCCAGTCCCACGCTTGAGTATTGTATAGCGGCACTGTTGATAGCGCATGGTGGTGGCTACCACTGGACTCTTTAGTTGAGTACGATAAGTACAATAAAGTACGATTTTCAGCATCGTAAATACGACGCACTTTTAGTGATTTAAATAATATACTTTTAGATGATTTAAAGATCACTTCGCCCGACTTGCTACGGTCTATTTTTTGTAGCTGCTGCGCTGTAATTGGCCCCGTTTGACGACACGCTATAGACATATCAGAGGGATCAGAAAAGTCCAAATTAGCCTCTATATGACTAATATGACAAGTAACGCCCTCAACAATAGGATCTTGCTGCGAATTCACCACAACATCTTTAGTTGTAAATAACCCAAGGCTTACCGACGCAACATCGTCAGAGCAAGCACTTAACGTAACAATTGCACCTGCAAGTAAAGCTAAACGTTTAAATTTTTGTGGTAATTTCATACTTATCCTTAATCAATATATAGGTAACTTAGTAGATAAGTTACTAAGCGAAGGTTCACCTGTTTGTTTTTATACTAACATCAAAAATAAATACGACTAAATTAGTTTAAAGTAAAGATTTTAGATAGCTCAGGGTTTAGTGACCCCTCTTGTATTTGGTACAATTACCTCTCGCTCATGTAGTAACTCATAATAGGAAACGCCTAAATGCCGCACATTATTATTGAACACTCAGAAGACCTCCCCGTTTTACCTCAAGTACTGGTAGAAAAAATTCATACTACCGCTTTCGAAAGTAACTTGTTTGAATTAGAAACCATAAAAACACGTGCTATTGCTTATCAGCAATATCAACTTGGCGCAGGAAAATCAGGGTTTATACATATCGCGGTACATATTTTGGCAGGACGCTCAATTGAGCAAAAACAAATGTTAAGCGAACTGCTACTTTCATGTTTAAAAACATATTGCAGAGCATCAGACAGTCTAAGCGTAAATATTTACGATATTGAGCATGAGATATACCGTAAAAATTAGTTAACTCTTGTAGTTTTGAGCAATAAAAGTAAACACTAGTAAGTAAAAAGCCCCAATAGGGGCTTTTTTGTCTTCTGAAATTAAATGCTGAACACTGTCACTTATAAAGCAAAGCATCTGATCTAACGCTGGAATTTAATAGTGCATTCGCACTATTCCAAATTTAAGAAAGCTTAGCTTAATCTATGGATTAATTTTATTTAGATTACGTTTATTATTAGGGGTAACTAAAGAATAAAAATTACACAATATTAAATTAATGTAGCTTTAAATAATTTGGATAGGTATTTACTTGGGAAATTTGTAAAAGTGGTGGCCCCTCCCAGACTCGAACTGGGGACCTAACGATTATGAGTCGTGTGCTCTAACCAACTGAGCTAAGGGGCCAACTTTATATAACTGCCAGGCAGTTAATTTTTGAAGCGTTCAGTCACAGAGCGACTAAAGCGGGTTGCAGTATAAAAACTTTTTAGGTGCTTGTCACTACCAAAAACCTTTATTTTAACAATCAACAAGCTAACTGCTTAAATAGTAATCTTTTAAGTGGGCATAAACATAAAATGTAAGGTATTTACCGTGCTATTCACTGTATTAAATTATAAACAAAACCCATCCCATATAGTCTTTTATATTTAACCCTCTACTTTTTAAGCAAAGCTGACATATATGTGTAGGCATACAAGGCTGTAAAAAATATGCTTGGGGCTACTGTAAGTGCCAAATTAGGTGTCTGATTAATTACATTCACCATAATCACTAAGCTTGATTGGACAGTAATCGGAATAATAGGCGCAAAAAGTACACCTGCTATTTTTTTGTTACTTAAATACGAGGCGCTAGAGTTAATTGCATTATTGAAGCTTTGTCGTATTGCTACGTTTTGTGGTGTTTTAGAATGAAACATACAAATAATTGGAGTTACAAACGCAAGCGTTACATAACTAAACTTATACTTGTTGACGACCACTTCTAAAATAAAGGTAAAAAACAGCGTTACAAATCCACTATACAAACCTTGCACTAATGCAGCTTGAAGCGTAACCGATTTAGCAATGTCTGCCGCACTATTTGCCCAGTAGGCCCAACTAAAATAAAAAACGAAAGACACAACGCCTGACATTATAAGTCGAATATTCAATTAACTGCCTCAATATGCCTAAAACCTAGTTTAATGATAACACTAGAAGTGAAGGTAATATTGTCACTAAATAATAAAGTATTTGATTGTATATTATAGATGTATAAACACACTAATGTTGAAGATTTCCTAAATGGCATCAAGTCAGAATCTGAGCGCGGCTGTTAGCTGGAAAGCTTATTAGTAAACAATAAGTATAGTTTTAAAATAATATTGGGAGTGAGTTAAGGAAGTGAATCAATGGGTTGGAGGGCGTTAAAAATTGGATTTAACCTAAAAAACTATTTAAAAACTATCTAAAAATTCTTTAAAAACTAATATTGTGAGCCGATCGGTACTAAAGTATTTAGCTAAACCTCAGTAGTCGGCTTACACAATATATAATCTGTCATTATTTTTTCGCAATAATGTAGATTGCATGTATTAACCCTGGGAAATAACCTAGCAGTGTTAATAGAATATTTAACCAAAAATGCATACCTAAGCCAACTTGCAAAAACACACCTAATGGCGGTAATAAAACCGAAAGTATTATACGAATAATATCCATAATCAAACTCCATTTAAATTAAACATTGAAAAGACTTAAAGCCCAGTATTACTGGGCCTTAACTATACTGTATTATTCAGCAACAATAGCTAGTTTATCAACTACGTCGCGAACATCTTCAGCATTTTTAGCAATTTTAACTGCTAGTTGCTTTTCAGCTTCAGACTCTACAGAGCCATTCAGAGTTACCACACCGTTGTCGGTATCAACGTCAATGTCTGTACCACCTACTTCTGAGTCAAACAGGAAGCGAGTTGTGATTACAGTGGTGATTTTAGCGTCCGTTAGGTCGTTATCATCATCGTCCATCATGTCGTTGCTTTTATCTTCGGTGTCCATGCTTTTAACGACAGTAAGGCTGTTATCAACATCAGTTACACCATCTAGGCTAAGTACAAGTTCTTCTGCTAGCTCTTTATCGAGTTCGCTATTAACTTTACCTGTAAGTACTACCTTGCCATTTTTTACATCAGTGTTAATGTCAAAGTTGTTTAGATTAGTGTTCATAAGTAGAACGGTTTCTGCCTTACCATCAATCCAAGCATCTTTACTTTCGTTTTCCCAGCTGTTTGCTTGGGCACCCATAGCCGTAGTACCAAGAACTAGAGCTGCGATAATAGATTTGTTAAATGTTTTCATAATCTTTCTCCTTTTGATTAAAGACACTTTAACTAATGCGAGCTTCAGGCCAACTTTATTTATACTTAAAATTCAAAGACTTGAATTAATTAAAAGATAAAACCTTATCTATGTTTGTGTAACTATTTACAGGCTACTCGGTAAAACTTTCTCAAATAGTGAAAATAGCTAGATAATTGCTCTTTTGGTTAATCTATCGTTAATATAACAAAACAAAAAACACCGTTAAAAAATAACCAATTGATAATTAATGAAATTATATTTGGTACGCGGTTTGCAGCCTAACTACAAGAGCAGTATCAATAGTAAATATAATAAGGAATAACTCATGTCTGTAAAAGTTGAAGACCGCCCAATAGAGCAAGTACGCGAACAAGTGATTGATCAATTAATTTATAATTACAGTCATGGTGTTATTTCTGTTGATGCATTCGAAAGACGTTTAGATAATGCGATGGATGCACCTAATAACGAAGCTCTGCTAGCCTTAGTAGAAGACTTAACACTTAATACCGATCAGCAATATAAAGCAGAAAAACAATCGCAATTTACGCCACATTATAGTGCACAGCAAAACAGTGATGATGATTTTACATTGCGCAGTATTTTAGGATCTAACGAGCGAAGTGGTCAGTGGGTTGTGCCAAAAAATATATATTTGAGTAACTTTATGGGATCGGTGGTGCTTGATTTTACTGATGCCATTTTTGCGCATCAAAATGTGACTATTCACGTTAACTGTATTTTTGGTAGCGATGAAATTTACGTACCAGAGCATGTCAATGTAGTGTCTAAAATGTTTTGTATTTTAAGTAGCCTTGAAAATAAATCTGTGTCGCTTAACAAACGCCAAGGCCCTACAATTCATATTGAAGGAAAGGCAGTTATGGGCTCGGTTGAAGTGAAAATAAAGCGCACAATTAAAGAAAAATTTATAAGCTTTGCAAATGAGCTAAAAACCCAGTTTGGCACGGGTAACAATAACCGCTCACTATAATTGAGTAGCAGCACTTTAACGTGCTGCTTGGTATTTTATTATAGATCGTTATTGCGCTCGCTTGGTATGTCACTTAGGTATTCTACAAACTCAACTTCAAACCCTGCAGGATCAATAAAGTAGACATTCTTTCTGAAAGGATTCTCGCTACCTTGCTTGCTTAGAGTAAAACCCACTTTATTTAAGCGCATTACTACTGCACTTAAATTATTAGTTACATAAGCAAAGTGTGCAAAACCAATTTGATGGCCCGATAAGTTTCTGTTTTCACCTTCACCATGGTCACTTATCGCAATGTAATGCGTGTCATCTCCAAAGTGTACCCAGCGTCTTGGTTTTCCATGCCAGTCACCTCTGCCCTCACTTCTGATTGACCAATGCGGAAATACAGCGCGATAAAATGTAAGCATACTATCTATATCACTCGCGACTAAGTTTACGTGCTCTAAATACATAATGTTATCCTATCAGTTAAGTTAGGAGTAAGATAAAACCTCAAGTTAACTTTAGGTAAAGTGTTATTTAAAATTAATTTATTTAAATGCAGATAATTATTTTTTAAAAATATATACACTTTTCAATCTTGTATAAAAAACAAACATAAGTATTTGGGGTTTATTGTTTACTTTATGTCAAAAGTCGCTAAAATACGCCGGCTGAAATATATAAACGTTCTTTTACAACCCAAAGGTAATACCATGCATCCAATGTTAAACATTGCGGTTCGCGCTGCGCGCAACGCAGGCAAAATTTTACTTCGCGCAAGTGAAGATTTATCAAAAGTTGAAGTGCAACAAAAAGGCGCTAACGACTTAGTAACTAACATTGATAAAGAAGCCGAAGCCGTAATTCGTGACACTATTTTACAGTCTTACCCTACTCACTCAATTGTTGGTGAAGAACTAGGTGAGCATAAAGGCAAGGATGATGATTACCAATGGATTGTAGATCCTATCGATGGAACAACTAACTTCATCAAAGGTATCCCTCATTACGCGGTTTCTATCGCACTTAAAGTTAAAGGTCGTTTAGACCAAGCCGTTATTTATGATCCAATTCGTGGTGAGCTTTTCACTGCATCTCGCGGTCAAGGCACTCAGTTAAACAGCAAACGTCTACGTGTTAGCAAAACTACGGTTCTTGCAGGTACTGTACTTGCTACTGGTTTCCCTTTCAAAAACAAAAACCACATGGATGCATACACTGAAGCGTTTAAAGCATTATTTGTACACACTGCTGATATTCGCCGTGCAGGTTGTTCTGCTTTAGATATGGCATACGTTGCAGCTGGCCGTGTTGATGGATTTTTTGAAATTGGTTTAAAACCTTGGAACTCTGCTGCGGGCGAACTTATGGTTAAAGAAGCGGGCGGTATGGTTGTAGATTTCGCCGGTGGTAATAACTATAACCACAGCGGCAATATTATCTGTGGTTCACCAAAACTGACTCAAGCAATTATTCGCGAAATTCGTCCAGTATTAACTGAGTCGTTACTTCGCTAATTAAATGCTATTAATAGCATACTAGAAAGGAGCCCAGGCTCCTTTTTTTGTGCCTAAAAATAAGGGTTATCTAGCTTCAACTCTACTGTTTTACCTTTTTCATAAGGTAACGAGTTTAAATCTTTTGCGAAATATTCATCAAATAAAGCATCAAACTCGCCATTTTTTTGCATTATCTCAAGCCCTTTTTTAATTGCCACTGCAAGCTCTGGCTTACTATTTGATACAAAATAATAAAACCCTGTTGGATAACTCATATATAAATTAGGTACTATCACTAGGTTACTTTGTTTATTTGCCGCTAGCTCTGAATTAACCTCGATAAATGAACGTGGGAAGTAATCAATACGCCCTGCACTTGTTAAGGCAAACATAGCCTGATAATTTGCAAACGGCCTTATATGCAGGCCATTAAACGCCATTATTTTTGTATCAGGCCAATCATGACCTTGTACCGCAGAAAGCCTACCTAACTGCTCTAAGCTAGTAATACCTTTAAATCTAGCAATGCTGTTCTTACTTGTTAATAGTGCCCTTTTACCTATGTAGCCTTTAAATAATGGGATTTTAATCGCAATAGCTAAAGACTCTCTTTCGGGGCTGCTCATACTCCAGTATAAATCTAAATTTTTTGTATCTAGTGCTATTAAAGTACGTTGTTGATGGGGATGAATTAAAACGGGGTTAATCTCTGCAGGGTATTGTGCGCTTACCAATGCTTTTTCTAATAGCTCGTTAAGGTAGTCGTCACGAGCATATTGCACACGCTGCTCCTGCGCTACATTTACGATATTTACCTCACTCGCTAAAGCGCTGCATACAAACAAACTTACTACGTTAATCAAATACTTTAATGGCAACATAATTATCACCCTAGTTATTATCGGTAGTTTTAACAGTTATTATTGATAGTTTAAATTATCGCGTTATTTAAGCTAAACAGCTTCCAGCGCCTAAATAAAAGATGACGATATTATGTAACTGTACTTATTAATAACCGCGCTATTCATACTTATCTTAAATACATAGTACGACGTTACACTCATGGCGTGCTCTACAAAGTTAGCACTGTTTATTCATACTTGCACAGTAAAGCTAAAACAATCGTGAGCATAAATATATTACAGGCAATAAAAAACCGCTCAATGAGCGGTTTTTTAAAGTAGTTACAAAACCATTACGGCATAGCGTCTTGGTCTGCGCCTTCTTTTTCAATTACTTCTGGTATTAAATCTTCTTTGCTTACGCCCATTGCTATAGCAACAGAGCTTGCAACATAAATCGAAGAATAAGTACCAATAAACACACCAAACAGTAATGCAGTTGCAAAACCATGAATGGTTTGTCCGCCCCATGCAAACAAGGCAATCAATACTAAAATAGTCGTGATTGATGTTACAAGTGTACGGTTAAGTGTTTGCGTAAGTGAAATATCAATAATTTCTATCGTATCGTCAATGCGTACCTTACGGAAGTTTTCACGTATACGGTCTGATACAACAATCGTATCATTGAGTGAATAACCAATTACCGCAAGAATTGCCGCTAATATAGTTAAATCAAACTCTAAACCTAATACCGAAAATAAACCCACAGTAATGATAACATCGTGTAGTAGTGCACCTACCGCACCTACTGCAAAGCGCCATTCAAAACGAAACGCAACGTAGATTAAGATACAAATAAGCGCAGTTAACATGGCAAGGCCACCCTGCTCTTTTAAGTCTTCACCTACACTTGGGCCTACAAATTCAATACGGCGCATTATTACGCTGTCGTCTGCTTTTTTAAGTGCATCGATTACTTGGTTACCAATTACTTCAGCTTTTACATCGCTACCGCGTGGTGCTAAGCGAACTAAAATTTCTTGGCTTGAACCAAATAGCTGCACTGATGCATCAGCAAAACCATTATCAGCTAGTGCATCACGTACTTTTTTAAGGTCAGCCGGTTGTGAAAAACCCACTTCTACCGCAGTACCGCCGGTAAAATCTAAACCAAAGTTTAGGCCTTTGATAAAAATTGATGCAAACGACGCTAAAATTAGTAGCGTCGAGAAACCCATAGCCACTTTTCGAAGAGACATGAAACGAAGGGTTCTACTACCCAAACTTAAAATTTGCATGTCTGCTCCTTAAATCGAAAGTTTATCAATGCGTTTACCACCAACAAATAAGTTGATTACCGCACGGGTACCAACGATGGCTGTAAACATTGAAGTTAAAATACCAATCGCAAGTGTCACTGCAAAGCCCGCAATCGGACCAGTGCCCACTGCAAACAGTATAATGGCAGCAATTAGTGTCGTGATGTTGGCATCAAATATAGTGCTAAATGCGCTATCGTAACCAAAATGAATCGCTTGTTGAGGGCTACGGCCATCGGCCAGCTCTTCACGAATACGTTCAAAAATAAGTACGTTAGCATCAACTGCCATACCTACTGTTAATACAATACCGGCAATACCTGGTAGCGTAAGTGTAGCGCCCGGAATTAAAGACATAACACCTACAATTAGTACTAAGTTAGCCGCAAGCGCAAGGTTTGCAACCATACCAAAACCTTTGTAGTACACAAGCATAAATACAAGCACAAACGCAAAGCCAAGTGCAACCGCAGTCATACCCGCTTCAATATTTTCTTGTCCTAAGCTTGGACCTACTGTGCGCTCTTCAACAATTTGAATTGGCGCTACAAGTGCACCAGCACGAAGTAGTAAGCTTAAGTTATGAGCTTCTGCTGGGTTATCAATGCCGGTAATACGGAACGAGCGATCAAGACGGGCTTGAATCGTTGCTACGTTAATAACTTCTTCAACCTTAATAGGCGGAAGCGCTTTACCGTCTGCATCTTTTTTACCTGATGGCTTGTACTCAATAAATACCGTTGCCATACGCTTACCAATAGCACGCTTGGTAAAGGCATTCATTTTTGCCCCACCTTTGCTATCTAACGTAATACTTACTTGCGGACGTTGGTATTCATCAGCGCCAGATTGCGCGCCCGTAATATGGCTGCCCTCTAAAATAATACGCTTTTTAAGTACAACAGGGTAACCGTCGCGGCTCATGATCATTTCAGTACCCGCTGGGATACGACCTTGAGCAGCAGCGCTAATATCTGCGTTTTCGTCTACTTCACGAAATTCAAGTGTTGCTGTCGCGCCTAAAATTTCTTTAGCACGTGCAGTATCTTGAATGCCTGGTAGTTGAACAATAATACGCTCAGCGCCTTGGCGTTGTACGTTAGGCTCTGCAACACCAATTTGGTTGATACGGTTACGAATAATCGTTTCATTTTGCTTGATAGCGTAGTCACGAATCTCTTTGAGTTTTTGCTCACTCATTGTCGCAAAAAATGCTTTATCGTTACTGCTGTCATCAATGTAGACATTTAGCGGGTAGCGAGTTTCTAAGAAACTCTCTGCAGCATTTTTGTCTTCTTCGGTACGCATTTCTACACGCATACGATCGGAGCCTGCTACGCGGCGAACACTACGATAACGTAGTTTTTCTTCGCGCAAGTCACTGCGAAAATCTTGTTCCATTTGCTCAAGCTGGTTATCAACCGCTGTTGCCATGTCGATTTCCATGGTGAAATGTACGCCACCACTTAAATCAAGACCTAGCTTCATAGGGTTACCACCAACCGCTTTTAACCAAGCTGGTTGAGCAGGTGCCATATTAATAGCAGAAATGTAATCATCGCTCAGCGAATCACGAAGTAAGTCATGCGCTTTAAGTTGCTCTTCAACATTTTTTAAACGAACTAAAATTTGTCCATCTTCAAGTATTGTCGATTTAGCGGTTACATTATTTGTTTTAAGGATTGCGTTTACTTTGTCTACAACACTGAGATCGACATCAGCGCCTTTAGCACCTGAAACTTGTATGGCCGGATCGCGACCATACAAGTTTGGAGAGGCATATAAAAGGCCAATGGCTACCACAGCTAAAACAAGTAAATACTTCCAAACTGGAAACTTGTTTAACACGGGGTCGTCCTTATTATTTTTATAGCGACTTCATTGTGCCTTTTGGCAATACTGCAGATACTGCAGATTTTTGTACTGTAACTTCTGCTTGCTCGTTTAAAGAGATAACGATGAAATCTTTCTCTTCAGAAATTTTCACAATTTTACCCACTAAACCGCCTTGGGTAAGTACTTCATCACCTTTAGCCATCATACTCATTAAGCTTTTGTGCTCTTTAACGCGCTTAGCTTGTGGGCGGTAGATTAAAAAGTAAAAAACCAAACCGAAAATAGCTAACATTATTAGCATTTCCCAACCACCGCCTGCCGCAGGTTGACCAGCTGCTGCGTGTGCATTTGAAATAAATAAACTCATGATACTTCCTCTTTAATTTTAAAGTTTAATTTTTTATATCTGCTAACTCTGGCACATCTTGGCCTCGGCGAGCATAAAAATCTTGTACAAATTCTTCTAATTTACCTTCGCTAATTGCATTACGTAAACCTTCCATAACACGTTGATAGTAACGTAAGTTATGAATTGTGTTTAGTCGCGCACCTAAAATTTCGTTACATTTATCAAGGTGATGCAAATAAGCTCGTGAATAGTTTTTACACGTATGGCAATCACACTCAGGGTCAAGTGGCCCTGTATCTGTTTTATGCACTGCGTTACGTATTTTTACTACACCCGTGGTAATAAATAAATGGCCGTTACGCGCATTACGTGTTGGCATAACACAGTCAAACATATCAATACCACGGCGAACCGACTCAACTAAGTCTTCTGGCTTGCCTACACCCATAAGGTAACGAGGCTTGTCTTCTGGCATTTTAAACGCACAATGATCAAGGATATTCATCATTTCGTTTTTAGGCTCACCTACTGATAGGCCGCCTAATGCATAACCGTCAAAACCAATTTCTTCAAGACCAGCTTGTGATTGTGCACGTAATTCTGGGTACATACCACCTTGGATAATACCAAATAAAGCAGATGGATTATCGCCATGCCCTTCTTTTGAGCGCTTAGCCCAACGAAGAGATAACTCCATAGAATCTTTAGCTTCTTTTTCAGTTGCTGGGTATGGCGTACACTCGTCAAAAATCATAACGATGTCTGAGCCTAAGTCGCGCTGTACTTCCATCGACTTTTCAGGCGACATCATAATTTCATCACCATTTACTGGAGATTGAAATAAAACGCCTTCTTCAGTGATTTTGCGCATTGCGCCTAAGCTAAATACTTGAAAACCGCCTGAGTCAGTTAAAATTGGGAAGTCCCAATTCATAAAGTCGTGTAAATCACCATGTTGTTTAATGATCTCAGTACCTGGGCGAAGCATTAAATGAAAGGTATTACCTAAACATATTTGCGCACCAGTGGCTTTAACTTCATCTGGCGTCATACCTTTTACAGTACCGTAAGTACCAACAGGCATAAAAGCAGGTGTTTCTATTACACCACGGTCAAAAATTAAGCGGCCGCGGCGCGCTTTTCCGTCAGTACAATCTAATTCAAATTTCATATCATCCTCAATGTCGGAAAAACAGTCCAACAAGCTATAATTTAACCGCCTGATTCTACCCTTTTTGCCTCACTAATACTATTAGCTGCGATAAATTCAGTTTTGCCAATTGCCGCAAACAAAAACCCCAGCAACTAAGCTGGGGGTTTTAATATATTCGACTGAGTATTAAACAATATTTTGTTACTTACGTGTTAAAAACATCGCGTCGCCATAACTAAAAAAGCGGTACTGCTGCTCTATTGCAGTATTGTAAGCGCCCATAATATTGTCTTGGCCGCTAAATGCGCTGACTAACATTATAAGCGTTGATTCTGGTAAGTGAAAATTTGTGACCATGGCATCAACAACATTAAATTGATAACCCGGAAAAATAAATATATCGGTATCACCAAAATACGTATCTAACTTGCCGCCGTGAACTTTAGCAGCCGACTCTAATGAGCGAACTGAAGTTGTGCCTACCGCAATTACACGCCCACCATTTGCTTTAGTTTGCGCAACAGCTGCAACTACGTCATCAGGTACTTCTATGTACTCTGAGTGCATTACATGCTCATCAACACTATCAACTCGTACCGGCTGAAAAGTACCAGCGCCAACGTGTAGCGTAACAAAAGCCATATTTACGCCTTTATCTTTGAGTGCTGTCATTAACTTATCGTCAAAATGTAGACCTGCAGTTGGTGCTGCAACTGCACCTGGCTTTTCTCCATAAACAGTTTGATAGCGCTCACGGTCAGCATCGGTATCAGGTCGGTCAATATAAGGAGGCAGTGGCATATGGCCAATATCATTAAGTATATCTAGCACGTTTTGGCTATGATCGAACTCAAGCTCAAATAAAGTATCGTGGCGTGCAACCATTATTGCCTTGGCTTTGCCTTCTAAAATAACTTCGTTACCGACCTTAAGCGACTTGCTTGCCCGTACATGCGCAAGTACGCGATGCTCATCTAATACCCGCTCTACAAGTACTTCAACTTTTCCGCCTGAAGCTTTTTGACCAAACATACGTGCTGGAATAACGCGTGTATTGTTAAAGACCAATAAATCGCCTTCGTTTACTAAATCAAGTATATCGCTAAACACTTTATGTTCTAAAGTTCCGCTTGGGCCATCTAAAGTGAGTAGACGGCTGCTGGTTCTGTCCGCTTTAGGAAAGCGAGCTATTAATTCATCAGGTAAGTCAAAGCTAAAGTCAGCCACGCGCATAATTAGTAATCCACATCATTTAAAATCGCGCCAAGTGTATATGTATCGGATATTAAGCTCAAGAAATCAGCCAAACTTATAATGTCTGTTTGCGTGTTTGCCATTAAATTCTCTTGTTCTTATGGTTAAATGTCACTATTCTTATTCGGCTAAATTATTATAAGTTATATTAGGGGTCTTCAACTCGTGCCAAACCAGCTTAAATTGCTAATATTAAACGCAAGTAGTGCTGAACGTCGCGCGATTAAGGGCACTTTAGATAGCTTAAATGTATTTACCTTTATTGATGCCCAAGACAGTCAACAAGCTTTAAAGCTTTTAAAACAACACCCTGTTGATATTATAATAACGGGCATTAATGTTGGTAAAATTGATGGCTGGCGCTTTTCTAGGATGATCCGCTCAGGATTATTAAAAACACCAAAAAACACACCAATCTTACTTATTCCGCCAATTTACTGTGAGCGGATTGCCGAAACAACAGCCCGAAGCTATGGGATAGATGCTGTGCTACCGTTTGAGCACAAAGATATGCTCCCTCAAGTACTTGCGAATGTTTTATCTACTCACTTAGAAAAAAGTAGCCGGCTAAACTTATTATTATTAGAGCCACTTCAAAATACGGCCGACAAAATAAGTGAACAGTTAAAGTTAAACTTTGCTATCACTCACGTAACTTCAGCTAAAGCGGCACTTAACGCTTATAACCAACAGCAGTTTTCAATTGTGCTACTCGATGCCACTACATCAAGTGCAGAGAGCTCGAGTGTACTCGTTGAAGAAATCCTCCAGCACAATTCTAAACAAGCTATTGTTACAATTATAGAAAGTGACGATGCCGATTACGCTGAGCAGCTTTTGCTTTCGGGTGTTACCGACTTTATCAGAGCCCCTTACGATCCTTCATTTTTAAACAAAGTGTGTGACCACGCCGCACGACGTGAAGATTTTATGGTGAGTTATGCTGAATTTGCTTACAAAGTAGAACAATTGAGCGTGAGCGAAGTGCGTTACAAAGAGTTATTTTCTGCTCATCAGCGTATTTTATTGCACTTAAATACAGTTGTTTTAGAGCTCGATCAGCAAGGTAATATTCGTTTTATTAACCCCGCATGGGAAACATTAAGCGGTTTTGGTGTTAAATCATCACTACAAAACCCATTAAGCGCTTATTGTAATAACGAAGATAAAGAAAGAGTTGACTACACTATTAACGATATTTTACATGGTGGCGAGCAACAGCAACAAATAGAAGTAAAGTTAACCCACAAAAATGGTAATTTAATTTGGGTTGAATGCAGATTGCAGCTAATAAAAAATAGCCGTAATAACGCGACCATAACCGCAACTATCGACAATATACACGAACGAAAGCAAGCTGAGATTCAACTACGTCATTTAGCACACCATGACCCATTAACTGGTTTACATAATCGTTATTACTTTGATCAACAGCTTAATAAAATATGCCAAGATAAGTATACCTATGATGCCATAGAGCATGCTGTTATTTATATTGACCTAGATCACTTTAAAATAATAAACGATAGTAAAGGCCATCATCAGGGCGATATAGTTTTAAAAGAAGTGGCGCAATTATTTAAAGCAAATATTGGCGACGATCACCTGGTATGCAGAATTGGTGGGGATGAATTTGCAGTCATACTTACCAATATGAATTTACTGGATGCACACCTTATTGCAGAAGGTGTGTGTAGTGCGATAGAAAAACATGCTTTTAAATCAGAAGATCAGATATACACTATTAGCTGCTCTATTGGTTTAACTCAAATCACGACACAAAATAACGACCCTAATGAGTGTTTAAAACAAGCCGATATTGCTTTGTATATTGCCAAAAACCTAGGGCGTAACTTAGTACATTGCTATTCAAAAGAAGATGCTCAAAACAATACACTACAAACAGGGCTTGAATGGGGCCACGAAATTCGCCAAGCACTACAGCAAGATAATATTGAACTACATTACCAACCTATTTGGGATTTTAAAGAGTGTAAAGTTGCTTATTTTGAAGCGCTTTTACGCTTAAAACTAAAAGGTGAACTCGTATACCCAAATCAGTTTATTCCCTCTTTAGAAATGCTTAACGACACATTTTTGATGGATCAATGCGTTATACGTAATGCTATTGCTTGTGTATCTAAGCACCCAGAGTTAAACCAAGTTGCTATTAATTTGTCAGCACAATCGTTCTTAGATGAACGCTTATTGCCATTAATTGAATCAAACCTTGAAAAGTATAACGTGCCTGCTTCGCGGGTAATTTTTGAAATAACTGAATCTGCGAGTATTAATAACCTAAAGGCCACTCGTAAAATGATTGATAAGCTTAATAGCTTAGGCTGTCATTTTTCTATCGATGATTTTGGAACTGGATTTAGTACATTTAATTATTTAAAACAGCTACCAGCACAGCATGTGAAAATTGACGGCTCATTTGTAAGTGATATGCTCAATGACCCTATAGATTTAGCGTTAGTAAAAGCAATAAATGATATTAGTCGGTCTCTCGATAAGCGCTCTGTAGCTGAGTACGTTGAAAACGAAGAGATATTTTTTGCACTAAAAGAAATTGGTGTTGATTATGGGCAAGGCTACTTTATTGCACGCCCAATACCTGTTGAAAAAGTAAAAGATGAACTCGAAAAAATTTCTAAAAATAAAACGTTTTACCAACAACAAGCTAGCCCAAAATAAACAAAATTAAACAATTTTAATCATTTTATTACTACCAATATTACCTTTCTTGCCTATACTTTCAGCATCAAATAAAAAATGTCGTGCCTTTTTATGTATTTCACTTTAAAAACATGACATTACCTTTTGGCGGCGTAGTACCGATATTTATAGTGGGTTTCAAAGCTATTTAAGCTTTTAAGGAAGAAGGTATGACACAACTAGTTATGTTATTATTGATTATACATTTTGCAATCGCGTATCAGTGTTACCGCTACGCGAATATTAAAGGCTACCCAGTTAAGGTATTTACTGTATTAGGCTGCGTGCCTTACTTTAACTTGGTGGTATGGATTTATTTATTATTTTTACCTGAACTTGAGCCTTTTGAAAGTCATCTTCAAAATCAAAAGCAGCCTTTGTAGGCTGCTTTAGTTCACTTATTATTCTGCTTTAGAAAAATCTAAACTACATTGACGCTTTAAAAATACCTCAAGCTGTTGACTAAATAGCCTAAAGTCTCGAATTCGGCCCGTAGTTTTACGCCACAAGATACCAATATCTCTATATGCATCACTTTGTGATGGTGTAGCCACCATATTTTTATTATCTAAAATACCCGCATTAATCGCCATCTGTGGTAAAAAAGTCACCCCGAGCTGATGCTCAACCATGCTTAATAGAGTATGTAAGCTTGCAGCTTCAAATGGGTTAATACAACTGGCACGGTTTAAATGACATGCACTAAGCGCATGGCCCGTCATGCAGTGCTCGCGCTCTAATAAGAATACGCTAGCCTCTGGTAATAGGTTAAAGTCGACTACGCCCTTTGCAGCGCTGTAATCCTTATGGTGCACTAAACTAAACTGATCTTTTGCCAATACTTGTGTATGAAATTTATCTGTTTCGTACGGCAGTGCAAGTAGCGCTAAGTCAATATGCCCATGTTCAAGTTTATCCAGTAGCTTGTCACTCGTATCTTCAATTAATACCAGCTCTAAATCACAAAAGGTTTCTTTACAAAAATGATAAAGCGGAGCCGCTATAAAGCTTGCAATTGTAGGTATAACCCCCACAGTCAGCTTACCACTTAGTGGTGTTAAAAAGCTTTTTGTAAGCTCTTTTAAACTAATTGTATCGTTAATTATTTTACGAGAACGCTCAACAACTTCTTCACCAATACTGGTAAACATCAGGCTGCGATTTTCACGCTCAATTAGCTGACAGCCTAGTGTTTCTTCAAGATTTTGAATAGCGCTACTTAAAGTAGATTGTCCTATAAAGCAGGCGCTAGCGGCTCTGCCAAAGTGCTGATGTTGATGAACAGCTAATAAATACTGTAGTTGTTTAATACTTGGAAGGTTAGTCATTTTTTCTTTCCACAAATAAAAAGACCCCAACACCTAGGGCATTGAGATCTTTTCAAGCTAAAAGTCTTTGAGTACTTTTTTATTAAACCCCAAATGCGGTTCTTAGTACGTAGAAAATAACAATAGCAAGGGCAGCGCCAACTGGCAATGTAATTACCCAAGAAACTACAATGTTTCTGATAACACCCATGTTAAGCGCGCCAATTCCACGTGCCATACCTACACCTAATACCGCACCCACTAGGGTTTGAGTAGTAGAGATTGGCATACCAGTACCTGAGGCAATAACAACGGTAGAAGCAGCAGCTAGTTCAGCAGCAAAACCACGGCTAGGTGTTAAATGTGTAATACCTTCACCGATTGTTTTGATTACTTTTTTGCCTAAAATAGCAAGACCAGCAACAATACCAAAACCACCTAGAGGTAGAATCCACCAAGCAATAGCTGCTTTTTTAGCAATTTCACCATTGTTTTCTACAATGTTTACAACAGCTGCTAGTGGACCAATTGCATTAGCAACGTCATTGGAACCATGTGCAAATGCCATACAACATGCTGTTAGTACCATAAGAACAGCAAATACTTTTTCAACATTGTTGAACTGCATTTGTTTATCTGCTTTTGGATCAATATTTAAGCGAGATATGGCAATTTTACCAATCACAGCAACAACTATTGCAACACCTACTGACAGTGCATAGCCTTCAGCTGAGCCTAGGTCTATACCAACGTGCTTTAAGCCCTTTTTAATTGTAACCAATGCCATGATAAAACCTGCTAAGCCCATATAAAGAGGGACATAACGTTTAGCATTTTTTAGTGGTGCATCTGTATTAAAAATAAGTTTTTGTGCACTCATGAATATTAAGTATGCAATAAAGCCTGATATGGCAGGTGTTATAATCCAACTACCTACAATACCACCTACTTTATCCCATTGAATCGCCTCAGTACCTACTGCAACTAACGCAAAACCAATGATTGCACCAATGATTGAGTGAGTTGTAGATACAGGCCAGCCTAAGAAGGAGGCCATTAATAACCAAGCGCCGGCTGCAAATAAAGACGAAATCATACCCAGAACCATTAATTCCGGAATATCTGCAAATGGTGCTGCATCAATAATTCCTTTACGAATTGTTGATGTAACCTCACCACCTGCTAAATAGGCGCCTGCAAATTCAAAAATCATCGCTATAAAAATAGCTTGTTTGATTGTTAGCGCTTTTGAACCTACAGATGTACCCATGGCGTTCGCTACGTCGTTCGCGCCAATACCATAAGCCATAAAAAAGCCGACTGCTGCGGCAATTAAAATTAATACCGTGCCGTAAGATGCAATGATATCCATTGTAAAACCTTAATCTTTCGTGTTTGAACTGATTTTAAATTAACGAGCTAACATCAGCTCAAGACGTGATCCTACGCGCTCTGCAATATCTGCAAGCTCGCCAACCCATTCAATGATTTTGTACAAAAACATAACATCAATTGGATTTAACTCACCCTCTACATCACGTAGCTGGCGGCGTACTTTTATCTGCATTTCGTCCGTGTCTTGTTCTATGGCATCCAATTCAACTAACATTTTTTCTACTAAGGTGACTTCTCGACCTTTAAAACCCGTTTCTAGCAATTCTTCTAATTCGTTAATTGCTTTAGATGCTTGTTTAGTCGCATCTACACAACGGGTTAAGTAAGCTAAGAAATCAGCTTGCATAACTTTAGGAATGGTCATTTCACGACCAATCACTCGTCCCGCAATATCTTTTGCTTTATTGGCAATTTTATCTTGTTGAGTTACTAATTCGAGAAGATCTGTACGCTCTACCGGCATGAATAAACCACGTGGCAATTGTAAGCGTATATCTCTTTTCATATCATCAGCTTCACGTTCTAAATTGCGAATAGTGATGCGAAGCTCTTCAGCTTGTACCCACTCTTCTTTAAATACGTGATTAAAAAAAGGTATCAAGGCTTTACTTGCTTGATGAACCTTCTTGATGTGTTCTTCCATTGGTTTGATAGGAGATTTTGCAAATACTCCTAAAAACGCGTTTGTAGGCATAACTGACCCTTTAATCAAATTGATATGCTTTGCAGCATGAATTTTACAGTATTAACCAAGATTGTGAACGCTTTTTATTACTTCACTAAGGCTTGCAATGCACAAAGCGGCACTAAGCCGCTTTAATAAAAAAGAAAAATAGGTAAAAAATTATAGCGATTTTTCTATATCTTCTTGAGATGTATGACGAATATCTTTGCCATTTACAAAATAAATAATGTATTCCGCAATATTTTGACAGCGATCCCCTATGCGCTCTAATGAACGAACAGACCAAACTAAGTCCATAATTTTAGGGATTGAGCGTGGATCTTCCATCATATAAGTCATTATTTGACGTGTGATAGCTTCATATTCACGGTCAACTTTTGCATCTTCTTTATGTACTTGAAATGCGCGCTGCACATCCATACGTGCAAATGCGTCTAGTACATCATGTAACATCTTTAAAACTTGGCGGCCCATATTCTCAATATTTACTAGCAAGTCTTGTTGATCTTTAGTAAATGAGTCTAGTGCAACTTTAGCAATTCGCTCAGCTTCATCGCCAATACGTTCTAAATCTGCAATAGTTTTTGCAATTGCAATCACTAAACGTAAGTCACTTGCTGCAGGCTGACGACGAGCAATGATACGCGTACATTCTTCATCAATGCTGACTTCCATTGCATTTACTTTGTAATCGTTCTGACGTACCTTTTGAGCAAGCTCAGCATCGTTACGACTCACCGCATCAAGCGCGCTATTTAATTGCTGCTCAACTAAGCCACCCATACTCAATACATGGTTACGTACATTTTCTAGTTCTTGGTTAAAGCGCCCAGAAATATGCTTATTAATATTATGTTCCATAGTTACCTTCTCTCTTAATCTTGTACAACACGCTATAACGGGCTAATTAACCGTAACGACCGGTAATGTAATCTTCAGTCTTTTTCTTCGTTGGTGTAGTAAATAAGGTATTTGTGTCTGAGTATTCAATCAATTCGCCCATATACATAAAGGCTGTTTGATCAGATACACGCGCTGCTTGTTGCATGTTGTGTGTAACAATAACAACGGTAAATTTGTTTTTTAAATCGTTTATTAGCTCTTCGATTACCAAAGTAGAAATAGGGTCGAGTGCTGATGTTGGTTCATCAAGTAAAAGTACCTCTGGCTCAATTGCAATTGAGCGAGCTATAACTAAACGTTGTTGCTGACCACCCGATAAGCCAAACGCGCTATCGTGCAATCTATCTTTTACTTCATCCCACAAAGCAGCACCACGAAGTGATTGCTCTACCACTTCATCTAATTTACGTTTCTCTTTAATGCCTTGTAAGCGCAGGCCATAAACTACATTTTCATAAATTGATTTAGGAAATGGATTAGGGCGCTGAAACACCATGCCTACATTACGACGAAGTGCTGCTACATCTACGCTCTTATCGTAAATATTTTGACCATGGAGTAATATTTCACCTTCAATACGGCAAATATCAACCAAATCATTCATGCGATTAATACAACGCAGTAATGTTGATTTACCACACCCAGACGGCCCGATAAACGCAGTTACTTGGCCTTTAGGAATGTTCATATTTACTTTATTAAGCGCCTGCTTATCACCGTAGTAAAGATCGAGGTCTTTAATCTCTAGCGCTTTTTGATCATCCGTTAAATTTTCTAGGTCTAACTTTTGACCAATATTAGCTTGGTTTACTTGTGGAGCGACTGTAATCATTTTTGTTACCTATAAAATCTTTACTAATTAGTGTTCAAGCGATCTGAATTTTTCACGTAAATGGTTACGTATACCAATGGCCGTTATGTTTAGGGTAATAATCACCGACACCAATAAAAAGGCAGTGGCGTATACCAGCGGACGTGCCGCTTCAACATTAGGGCTTTGGAAGCCAACATCGTATATATGAAAGCCTAAGTGCATGAACTTTCTATCTAAGTGAAAATACGGGAAGTTACCATCAAGTGGTAATGTAGGGGCCATTTTTACAACGCCTACTAACATTAATGGTGCAACTTCACCTGCAGCACGCGCAACTGCCAGTATTAAACCAGTCATAATTGCAGGGCTTGCCATTGGAATAATTATGCGCCATAACGTTTCAACCTTTGTTGCGCCAAGCGCTAGTGAACCGTCACGTACGGTACTTGGAATACGAGATAAGCCCTCTTCAGTCGATACAATAACAACTGGCAAAGTTAATATAGCAAGCGTTAACGCCGACCACATTACACCTGGCGTACCAAATACTGGCGTTGGTGCCGCTTCAGGGTAAAATAATTGGTCTAAGCTACCACCTAACATGTATACAAAAAAGCCGAGGCCAAATACACCGTACACAATTGAAGGCACACCGGCCAAGTTAATCACCGCAATACGAATCATCTTAGTGACTGCATTTTTAGCGGCATACTCGTGTAAGTAAATTGCAGCAACAACACCAAACGGCGTCACTATTACAGCCATCAGCATAACCATAAACACAGTACCAAATATAGCAGGGAAAACACCGCCCTCTGTATTTGCTTCACGTGGGTCATCAGATACAAACTTACCTAGCTGCACAAAGTAGTGCCCTAGCTTTGCAAAAAAGCCCATATCATTTGGAAACCAAACATCAAGTACTTGATACATTGGAATCGTAACTACTTCACCGCGCATATCTTTTACAGTTACGTGGTCACGTTTAGCTTGTTTACGTAGTGCAAATAAATCTTTTTCAAGTACACCATACTGCGCACGTAATTCAGCACGCTCTTGAGCAAGCTCAGCAACACGTTCATCAGTGAGTGCGTTATCTAGTAAGTAGCCCTTTTCTTTTAAACGAAGACGCTCAAGCTCATAGTTAATATGCCCAATGTCACCATTTTGTAAATCAAGTGCTTCGTCGTTTAAATCCACGGCACGCTCTACAAGTTCATGTAGAGCTTCGATTTTATCGCCTTCGACTGGTTTACCATCTTTAATTACACTTTCAACATAACCATAAAAATTACCGTTTTTACTACGCTCAAATACAGCAAGCGTTGCTGGCGTTGTTTTATTTTTAATATCGGTTTCTAATATCCAACGAAAGTCTAAATCTACATACTCACGATTACCTGTTTTAATAAGTAAGCGCTCTATTTCTTCTTTTTCAAATCCGCTAACGTCAATACCTGTCGCGGCTAAACGCGTTTTTGGTACTAATTCACGGTCATAAACTTCGCCAATAACGGTTTGTTTTGAAATTGACCCTTCAAGTTCAAACTGTACAACTTCTGAAGGCCAGAAAAAACTTAATCCTTTCCAGGCTATCATTGCTAATAAGCCTAAAACTGAAATTAAACTGATGCTCACTGCACCACCGGTCATCCAAATCCAAGGAGAACCAGACTTAAACCACTGCTTTACCATGTCATGTCTCTCCGCTTACATTGAGCTATATTTTTCACGCAGTTGCTGGCGAACAAACTCAGCGACTGTGTTAAAAATGAATGTGAATATGAATAGTACAAAGGCCGCTAAGAACAATATTCTGTAATGCGAACTACCTACTTCTGACTCAGGCATTTCAACTGCAATATTTGCTGCAAGCGTACGCATACCTTGGAAGATGCTCCAATCCATAATAGGTGTATTACCCGTTGCCATAAGTACAATCATGGTTTCGCCAACGGCGCGGCCAAGTCCCATCATTACCGCAGAGAAAATACCAGGGCTTGCTGTTAGTAATACAACACGTATTAGTGTTTGCCACTGCGTTGCACCTAATGCTAATGAGCCATTTGATAAATGCTTTGGAACACTAAATACGGCGTCTTCTGCAATTGAGAATATAGTTGGAATAACTGCAAAGCCCATCGCAATACCTACAACAAGCGAGTTACGTTGATCGAATGTCATACCTAGCTCATTTGTTAAGTACTGACGTACATTGCCGTCAAACATCCAAAGCTCAACAAATTCACTCATCGCAAACGAAAACCAGCCAATAAGTAAAACGACCGGAATAAGGATAATTGAATGAGATCCTTCAGGAATTCGATGACGGATTTTGGTTGGTAATTTAGTCCAAGCTAAACCTGTCGCTAACATACCTAAAGGTAATAATATGAGTAACCCAACAATTGCAGGTAAGTGCTCTTCTATCAATGGAGCTAACCAAAGACCGGCTAAAAAACCTAAAATAACGGTTGGTAATGCTTCCATTATTTCAACAGTGGGCTTAACTACCTTACGTAATTTACTCGACATAAAGTATGCCGTGTAAATTGCCGCCGAAAGCGCAATAGGCACTGCAAATAACATCGCATAAAGGGCTGCTTTTAATGTACCAAACGAAATTGGCACTAATGAAAACTTAGATTCAAAGTCATCACTGGCTGATGTTGACTGCCATATATAACCTGGCTCTGGGTAACCTTCGTACCACACTTCTTGCCAAAGCGCTGACCAAGTGACTTCTGGATGCTCGTTATGTATTTCTAATACTGTTAGTTTGTTATCCGCCAAAATTAATGCAGCATTTGAACGCGGTGAAATTGCAAAGTTTTGTATTGCGCCTTCACTTACTTTACCTTGCCATAATTTTGCTTCGCTTGTTGTGTAGTACACCCCAAGCTCACCGTTACTGCTGGTCGTAAAAAAAGTACGACGGTAAAACTCTGTAAATACATTTAATTTACTTTGCTTAGTCGTTTCAAATGAACGTATTTTTTGATATTCGCGGCCAGTGTCAGTGTTAACTTCAAACCACTGCGAAACTTCGCCGTTATCATTGGCAAGCATTAATGAGTTTGCACCTGCTAGTAATTGTGCAGATACAATATTGGCATTTTCTTCGTTAGCTGAAAGTAACTGAATTTGCTCTACATCACTTGGGTCACGTGTATCGTATACGTAAACTTGATTAGCAGAACGTACAAAAGTACGGGTTGTATCTGGCGACATTAATAGCTCATCTACACGCCCTTCAACATCTAGCTCTGTGCGCTCAACAACCCACTCAACTTCGCCAGTAAACATATTCTCTTCAGCAACAAAACTGCTAAACAGCACCCGTTTGTCTTCTGTAAGTGCGACAACGGCTGTTCTGTCTTCATAGTGGCTAAATGCAAAGCGTTTAATAGCTGAGCCTTGTTCATCTACTTCCAAAGCCATTTCCCCAAGAGGAAAGTCTAAACGAGGCGTTAATTTACGCTCGTTATTAGGAAAGGTGACCAAAAATTTAGGTGCTACGACCATTACAGTGCCATCTTTTAAACCAAACGCATAATTCCCTTGAAAAGGCGCGCTAGTTGCAAAGCTTGTTGCATCACTTGGTAGCTCGGCGTTTAATGTTTTAAGCTTTTTACCAAAGCTGCCATCTTGCACACTGTAAAAATCAACCTGCCCTTGCTGACTGAGTAAATAAGCAACTTCAGTTTGCTCTTCTACACCTAGGCCTGCTATTTGCTGCGAATTAGCGACCGGAAAGCTATCGCGTTTTTCTACTTTTGCTGATTCAAAAATTGGCTGTACTACATAAAGAAGGTAAAAGAATATTAATAGCAGTGCTACCAATACCATTATCCCACCTGCGGTTATACCAAATTTGGCAAACCGATCTTTAAATAGACGGCTTCGATCCGTATTAAAAGTCGGTTTATTCGGATTGGAAGTCATCAAAACACCCTTAAATCTTAACGTTGTATAAATTATATTTCATCAAGATGACAGTAATGTTACAGCAGTAATAATAAGCACGTTAAAACGGTTTTAAATAAAACTAGCGAAGAAAATCGCTAAATAAGTCTCATATAGATGATTTTTAAGTGAACTAAATTATAAAATAATTGGACAAAGCATTTATCGAGGTCAATACTAAAAGAGTACTTACTAAAAAAGAATGACTATTAATACCGCGTATAGTCAACACAACCACATTTATTTTTATTACTTTAAAATCAACGTTTTATAAAAAGTACAACAACACAATTTAGATTAGACAATACACTTAATGCCTATGCATTTACTTTCTTTGGGCTTAAAAAGAGAATTATTTATGAAGCAGTTGGTTATAACTATTCTAGGGCAAGATCGCCCTGGTTTAGTAGAGAGTATCTCATCCGTCGTGTTACAAAATCATGGCAACTGGCTAAGCAGTAACTTAAGCCATTTATTAGGTCATTTTGCAGGTATTATTCAACTTGAAGTTGCTGAGGAACACTTTCAATCATTACAAAGCGCTTTAAATAAGTTACCTAAGTTAGACGTTCGAATTGAAACCGGAAACACAGAAATTGAACCATCAACATTAGAACAAATCAATCTGGTTATTACAGGTAACGATCGCCCAGGTATTGTTCAAGAGTTGGCGAGTGTAATACGCCACAAAGGCGCTAACATTACTCATTTAAATTCAAGGCAGCAAAGTGCGCCTAATTGGGGGGTGCCTATTTTTAGCGCTGTTGCTACCGTTACTTTACCCAATGGTATGAATAAAGATGAAGTCATTGAAGCATTGGAATCAATAACAAGTGATTTAATTGTAGATACAGAAGAAGTTTGATCTCCCTAGGTGCGTGCCACACGTTGACACGCATATTATTCTAGCCAGTTTATCAAAGCCCTCTGCGGGTTATTTAACGCAGACATAAAATAAGCCGATGCAAGCATCGGCTATTTTGAATAGTTATCTTATAAAGCTACATATCCATATGACGATTCGTACTTTGCATCATTTGCTTTATACCTTGCTTTTCCAGCTCTAGTATTTGTTGCAGCTTTTCTTGGCCACTTTGAGTTTCAGCGCGCTCAAGTAAGTATTCGTATAATTCAATTACCTTTTGATGCTGCTCTGATAAGTAAGCTTGAATAACTTTCTCATCAAATTGCTGGTCTTTACTAATGTCTTCGAAAGTAATTAGCTCAGGATTTTTAGCAAAGTATTCATAACAGTACGTATCGAGCGTATTTATTTCGGTTATCGCTTTAAACCCGACTAAATCTTCAGCGAGTTTTTTTTCGTAATTTAGGTAGTAGTCCACCAGCATTGCATTATGTTCATCGAGTAAATCCTTTACGCTATGAAAATTAGCCGCCATTTGCGTATGAAACAAAACGGTCCAATCGTATACCTCTTTAATTGTTTTAACTTGCATGTGCATTCCTTACTTAGTTGACTGTATAGGTACTACACTGCGTAAAGCGTGCCAATTAAAAAACCATTTAAAAACAGAAGGTTAATTTCAAAATGGATATTAGTTAGCAATTTAATAGAATAACTTACAAATTATAGGTAATTTTTATAGAGCAATGCGTGGGTAGTAACCGCACTGCTCTATCGTCTTGTTGCTTTATATTATTTAAGTCCTTGTTTGCGCCACAGTAGGTAAACCGCAGGAATAACAAGTAAGGTGAGTACAATTGCACTGCCCATACCGCCAACCATAGGTGCAGCTATTCGACTCATTACTTCGCTTCCGGTGCCTGTGCCATACAGCACAGGTAGCAAGCCAATAATAATTGTCGCGACAGTCATCATAACCGGGCGTACTCGAAGCCCTGCACCTTCAATAATAGCTTGCTGTAATTGCACTAAACTAAGTGGCTTATCTGCCTGCTCTGCTTCGATGCATTTTTCTTGATAGGCCTGGTTTAAATACACCAACATAATGACCCCAATTTCCACCGCTACCCCAGCTAAGGCAATAAAGCCCACACCTACTGCAACTGAAAAGTTAAAGCCCTCTAAATACATTAGCCATACGCCACCAATCATTGCCAGTGGCAACGTAGCCATAATAATAGTGACCTCAGCAAAGCTTCTAAAATTAAGATAAAGCAACACAATAATAATCGCTAATGTAAGTGGTAATACATAAGTCAGTTTGTCTTTAGCGCGCTGCATGTATTCATACTGCCCAGCCCACGTAATTGAGTAGCCAGCTGGTAGTATTAGGTCTTTATCGAGCACTTGCTGAGCGTGCTCGACATAAGTACCAATATCAACGCCATCTATATCAATAAAACTCCAACCGTTTAAACGTGCATTTTCGCTTTTTATACCAGGCGGTCCATCTTCAATAAATACAGCAGCTACATCACCAAGTGCTATACGCTGCCCTGTAGGCGTTACAATAGGTAACAACATTAGCTCTTCTGGCGAGTCTCTGTATGCTTGCGGATAACGTAAATTAACAGGGTAGCGCTCTTGCCCTTCAACGGTTTGAGTTACGTTTGTACCACCTATTGCAGTAGATACAACTTGCTGTACGTCGCTAATGTTTAAGCTATAACGCGCCGCTTTTTCACGATTTATATCTACTTTTATATAACGCCCACCAGCTACTCGCTCTGAATAAACCGATGCGGTGCCTTGTAGATCTTTTAAAAGCACTTCTATTTGTTGACCAATTTTTTGAATTTCACTCAACTTTGGTCCCGCAACTTTAATGCCCACGGGAGTTTTAATACCGGTTGCGAGCATATCAATACGTGTTTTAATTGGCATTACCCACGCATTCGTCAACCCCGGAAACTTAACCAAACCGTCGAGTTCTTTTTTAAGTTTTTCAAGGGTCATACCATCGCGCCATTCATCTTTTGGTTTTAACTGAATAAACGTCTCTATCATTGTAAGCGGCGCAGGATCTGTTGCAGTTTCTGCTCGCCCAACTTTACCAAATACTGTTTTAACCTCGGGTACTGTGGCAATTAGCTTGTCGGTTTGCTGTAGTATTTCGCGCGCTTTACCTACCGATAAACCAGGATACGTTGTGGGCATATACATTAAGTCGCCCTCATCAAGTGGCGGAATAAATTCACTGCCTATTTTGTTTACCGGGTAAAAGCCAATAACAGAAACAACCACCGCGAATACCAATGTCATTTTTGGGAATTTAAGCACCCAGTTAAGTAGTGGGCGATACGCTGCGACGAGTAATCGGTTAACTGGATTTTTTTGCTCCGAAATAACTTTACCTCTAATAAAGTAACCCATTAATACCGGCACTAAGGTAATCGCAAGCCCAGCAGACGCCGCCATAGCATAGGTTTTAGTGTAAGCCAGTGGCGCAAACATACGTCCTTCTTGCGCTTCTAAAATAAATACAGGCATAAAGCTGACGGTAATAATTAATAAACTAAAAAATAATGCAGGACCCACTTCACTCGCCGATTTAGCCACAACTTCCCAGCGGTTTTCGTTGGTAAGTGGCGTTTTTTCCATATGTTTGTGCATATTTTCAATCATGACGATAGCGCCGTCGGTCATTGCGCCTATCGCTATTGCAATTCCCCCTAAAGACATAATATTGGCGTTAATCCCCTGCCAATACATAATTATAAATGCCGTTAAAATGCCAAGCGGTAACGTAATAATTGCCACCAATGATGAGCGCACATGAAACAAAAACACCACACACACTAAAGCAACTACAATCAGCTCTTCAATTAGCTTACTTGTTAGATTATCTACCGCGTTATTTATTAAGTTGGAGCGATCGTACACAGGGACTATTTCAACGCCCTCTGGCAATCCCTTTTTAAGCGATTCTAATTTTGCTTTTACCAGCTCAATGGTTTTTTGTGCATTTTCGCCATAGCGCATAATAACGATGCCGCCGGTTACTTCGCCTTCGCCATTAAGCTCTGCAATACCACGGCGCATTTGCGGCCCGACTCTAATATCGGCTACATCACGCAATTGCAGCGCAGTACCATTAGCGTTTACACCAAGCGGAATAGCTTCCAAGTCGGCAACACTTTTAATGTAGCCTGTGCTTGTTACCATGTATTCAGCTTCAGCCATTTCAACTACCGAGGCGCCCATCTCTTGGTTGCCTTGTTGAATCGCCGTTTGAATAAGGCTAAGCGGGATACCATATGCACGTAATTTATCAGGCTCTACATTGACTTGGTATTGCTTAACCATGCCACCAACAGCAGCCACTTCAGATACACCGGGCACAGTTTGTAGCTCAAACTTTAAAAACCAATCTTGTAAGCTTCGTAGCTGACTAATATCGTGTTTATTTGTTTTATCAATTAGTGCGTATAAGTAAATCCAACCTACGCCTGTTGCATCAGGGCCAAGCTCTGGCGTAGCGCTATCGGGCAATCGGTTTGCTGCTTGGCTTAGGTATTCTTGTACTCGGCTACGCGCCCAATACAAATCAGTTTTTTCATCAAAAATAACGTAAACGTACGAGTCACCAAAAAACGAAAAACCCCTTACAGTTTGCGCACCCGGCACAGAAAGCATTGCAGTGGTGAGCGGAAATGTAACTTGGTCTTGCACTACTTGCGGCGCTTGCCCCGGATAAGTAGTTTTTATAATGACCTGAACATCAGATAAGTCAGGTAAGGCGTCCACGGGCGTATCTTTTAGTGCAAACAATCCTCCACCCAGTAAAATTAATGTAAGCAACAACACAAAAAAGCGATTGCCAACAGACCAGCGAATAATGGCAGTTATCATAATGGCTCCTAGTGAGAACTATGTTGCATAGGTTGCATAGGTTGCATAGTAGAATGATCAATCGCCTCTGCGTTTTGCGCTTTAGTGATTACAAATTCATCATTAATAATGCTAAAAGTAAAATTAATATACTGGGCATTTTCAAACTGACTAATATCAATATCTGGCGCTAATACAAAGTCCATTGTGGCGGGTTCTCGATTCCATTTTTCAATGGCTTCTCGACTAATATTTATAATGCGATTTTGTGTATCTATGGCATTAATAGTTCCGTTAACCGTGGCGCTTTGTGGCTGCATATCCATGTTCATATTAAAGCCTGAACCAGAATCCGACCCCAT
This sequence comes from Pseudoalteromonas sp. SR43-7, assembly GCF_014163785.1. Taxonomy (NCBI): domain Bacteria; kingdom Pseudomonadati; phylum Pseudomonadota; class Gammaproteobacteria; order Alteromonadales; family Pseudoalteromonadaceae; genus Pseudoalteromonas; species Pseudoalteromonas sp. SR43-7. The sequence continues at coordinate 171,141 of NZ_JACJDY010000005.1, forward strand.
ACCTGAGCTAATACTAGAACTAGGTATTTCCATTCGTTTAAAGTCAGAGCTCTTACTTGACTCAGAATCTATTAAAAATTGTGCTGAGGTCACTACCGTGTCACCTGTCATTACACCTGACAAAATGACCGCTTCATTACTATTAATTTGCCCAACTTCGACTTCTACCGATTTAAAACGACCCTCACCTAATGCAATAACTACACGGTTTTGATGCTGCGTGCGAATTACCGCTTCTTTTGGTACTGTAAATTGCGCCTTACTCGCTTTAGCGTGAATGCTCACTTGTGCAAACATATTTGGTTTTAACCGATGATCTGCATTTTCAAACCTAAGCCTTACACGCAAAGTTCGGTTTTTAGCATCAAGCGCGGGGTAAATGTAATCAACCTTACCTTCCCACTTTTGACCTTTTAAGTAATCAAGCGTCATTGTTACAGGTAAACCAACGCTCACTTGTTCTGATTGGCGCTCGAATACTTCTGCCTCTACCCAAATTTCATCAAGCTGAGCAATACTCATCATTGATGTGCCTGGTTTAACGTAAAAGCCTTCTCGTACTGTTAGCTCATCTACCACACCACTTTGCTTTGCGTAAAAAGTAATATTTTGCATTATCTTTTTATTTTTTTGTAAACGTTCAATAAATCCATCAGACACATTTAACGACTCTAAACGTGCCTTTGCTGCGCGAATTAACACGGTATTATTACGATTAACCGCCAATAAAAACTCTTCCTGTGCATTCACCAATTGTGGTGAATACAAAGTATATAAAGGCTCACCGGCTTTAACTTGTGCTCCTTGTGCTTTAACGTACAAGCTTTCAATCCAGCCCTCTACACGCGGATGAATGTGAATAAGTTGGTCTTGGTTATATTGCACATACCCCACAGTATTTATATCGCTGTGAAGTGTTTTAAGCTCTACTTTGGCAGTTCTTACACCCAAGTTATTAATGACTGCAGGCGAAATAGTTACTGCACCTGGTCCATCATGAGCGTTGCTATCGTTTTCATATACAGGGACTAAATCCATTCCCATTGGCGACAGCCCTGGCGCGTCACGCCTGTAATTACTATCCATAGGGGCTACCCAATATAAGGGCTGTTTTTCAGCACTTTGCTGTTCATGCATCGCCGAGCTGCTAGGTAAAAACTGCATCACTGAGGCGCCAATTAACGCAAATGCGCCCGCACCAACTAAGGCAGCAACAAGTAACTTTAAATTAGTATTCATTATGTAATTCTCCAGTTTTATCGCTCATTACTTGGGGGTCTAAGCTACTTGCATAATAATTAAGGCGAGCGGTAATAATATGCTGATCTACTTGAATATTAAGCGCGTCTATTTTGGCGTTAAGCTCACTAATGCGCGCGCGCATCACGTCAGAAAAATCCCCATCGTCGCGCGTATAAGCATTTAGTGTTGCTTGAGATTGCTCTGACATTTGCGGTAATAACGTATTTTGATAAAGCGCATCGCGTTTTTGCAAACGAGCGAGTTGGCTAAACTCCTTAAAGTACATGCCTTTGAGTTTTTGAAGCGCCACCAGCTTTTGTGTTTTAGTAGCTTCTGCACTAGCAATAGCCGATTTAACCTGTTGATCTTGTCTATTATCAGTAAACAATGGCAAATCAATGCTAAATCCTACTGAAAGTAAATCAGCTCGCGACTCCCCCATAGGCGTATCATCTCGATAACCATAACCCACATTAACGCCCATTTGAGGTTTGTAACTTTGCTTGGCGAGTGCAACTTCGGTTTGCTTTGCGGTGGCGGTTTTGTCTATCGCAATAATTGCGGGATGCGCCATAAGCAACTGTATTAATTTATCAAATTCAAGGTTTGCAAAATCAACCAGCCCTGTGGTTTTAGTAAATTCGGCATTTAAAGGCTGCATAAGCATATTCATAGGTAACCACTGTGCTAAACGATTTTTAGCACTTTCAAATTGCTGCTCAAGCATAACCAGCTTATCTTCAAGGCGAGTGAGCTCTAATTGCGCACGAATAATATCTTGCTGGCGTGTTTTACCTAAGGTACTTGCGTAGCTTGCTTCGGTAATTTCAATAAGCTGAGTAAATAGCCCTTTATCTTGCTCAATTAAAGTAATACTTCGCTGAGCACGATACGCGTTTAACCACGACTCAATCACAATTGCTTTTACTTGTGCTAAGCGATCGGCGCGCTGCCAAGGATATTGTTGAGCAGACTGAGCTAATGCCTTTTGTTTAAGTGCTAAACTATCCCCTCGGCTAAACTTTTGGCTCAAATCGACTTTAAGCTGCGTCATCCCTTCTTGATCAAACGCATAACCGTTAGTAGGCAAGTTAAGTAAGCCAACCGTTAAAACAGGATCGGGTAAGGTGCCTGCGGCAATACTTTGCGCTATTGCGGCATCTTCTTGGTAGCCACTCGCTTTTAGCCATGGCTCATGCGTTAGTGCATAATTAAGCGCTTGCGTTAAGCTAAGCGTTTGCTCATTGCGGGCTTGCTTTAGCGTATCGATATTTAGGTTATTTGAATTGTTTTGCGCATCAACAGCTGTGCTAAAAAACACAACACTACATAATACGGCTTTAATACTTACAGCGTGGTTCATCACCTGCTCCATCTAAAAATAAAAGAAATTCTTAAATTAGGAAGCAAAAAAGGTGTTTAGGAGTTTTACAAAAACCTTTTATATCAATTGCATTGAATTAATGATCTATTATTGCGGTAGGGAAATAGCTCTATAACAAGGAAAAAATTACGCAGTATAGTTGCTTTATATAAGTAATTTTTAACGCAGTTAGAGAGGTATTTAACTCGCTAGAATGAGCATGTTTTCAATAAAATTGATATTACACCTATCCTGCTATTAAGCAGACATAGGAGGGCGGTAGAGTGAACGAGGTATATTAATTTGTGTAGTAAATACACTTATATTTACTTTTTCAGATTCAAGTAAAGTAACGCTAAATAAAGTATCAACATTAAGCATTGAATTAGCAGCGCAGCCACTGATAGGGCATTTGCAATCATTTTGTGGCGTACTTTCGTCGTCGCAACAATCCATCTGCATCATATTTTCAGACATGCTAGCAACAGCTGTTGCATCACTACTGTGTGTCATTGGCATTTGGGCATGCGTTGCTGTTTTCGTTGGCAAATGTGGCATTTCGCATACCATAGCTACAGACGCAACTGCCTGACCCACAAAAGTGATCAGTAAAGTTATCATGAGTAAACTAGAGTAAAAACGTTGCAACATTATGCCTTTTAATAAATTTTAAAATGATTGTAAGATAACCTAACGGCAACCACAAATACTTTAATTATGTAGACTGCGGTTTATCAGGTGTTTTAATTAAGTTACTCGCTATAATTGCAAATATACAATATGCGCTAAAATACCAAAAGCCCTCACCAAATTGTGCATTCATAACAAGTAGCTCACCACTTTTACCATGAGCGTTACCTGCTAGGTAAGTCACTATTAATGCAATAACAAATACATCAACCATGCTCCACTTACTTAATGCACAAATAACCAGACCGAGCTTTTGCTTCAACCCATTCAAAGGTAGGCAACAATAAAGCAATTGTAATAGCAGCTTCAAGCTTGGAATAACAATAGAAAACAACCCCACTAAAGCAGCTACAAATAAATTATTATTACTAGCAAGCTCTTTAACTGTGCCTAAAATACTTTGTGTTTTGTTATAGGCGCTAATCTCGCCCTCTAACTTATCAAGCCCTAGCATATTTGAGAACATCATTAGCATGCTACGAGTCCGACCATCGCCCTCTTCAGCAAGCATTTCAATGCCCGCCTGCGCTAATTTTGATTTATCTATGTTGCCCTCTATTGTTAATACTGGTTTTGTAATACCAGGAAACAATAAACAAAGAGCAACCACTACACTTATAACCGACAGCCAATTACGCATATTTATTCTGCTATTGCCTCAATAATGTCATCACTGTATAAAACAGCATCCAATAAAAAATTAAATATATCGCCAATATGCAGCTCTGAGTTTATGTTGGCCAAATGGACCATAGCTTCATCTATATTATCTAATTCAAACTCTTTTATAAGCGATAAACAGTTCCCTAAAATGCCGCTCTCTAATAGTAACGCATCAGATATTGCAGCATCTAAAGTAAACTCTTTAACTATGTCTTTTAATTCAGCATCTAAAATAGCATCAAGCACCGAGAACAAACCCACCAGATACCCTTGCTCGGTCAACTCTTTATTATTTTGCTCCAATATTAGCGACATAAATTGAGCCCGCGTTAAAGCAAGCTTAGTTAATTCGGTTGGTTTTTCGACCCCCAACTCACTAATTGCTAATACGCGAACAAATTGTCTTATTGTGTCCTCACCTAAATAAATAACCGCTTGTGAAATAGACGTAATGACTAAATTTGCTTTGCCTGAACGCGCGTTAGCTAGCTTTAAAACCCTCGCTGTTATGGCGACATCCCTGGCCACTCGTTGATGAACTTCTTTAAAGCAAAGTGTTTCTTTTGCTGTAAAACGTAATAGATCAAAAACGGTTAGCTTTGAAGGCTCTACACCTTTATACGTAATCATTTCTGGGCGAGAAAAAAAGAACCCTTGAAATAAATCGCAGCCAGCCAATTTTAATACATTAAATTGTTCATGCGTCTCTATTCGTTCAACAATTATTTTTGCATGTGGATTTGCGCGTTTTATTTTTTTAATGCGCATATTGGTTTTAATAACCGGATCATCTATCTCAATTTTTATGTAATCAACATGTGCTAACAGTGGCTCCCATTTTGGATCGCCATCGTAATCATCAAGTGCAAAAACATAGCCTTCTTTTTTAAGTTCTTGCACACGCTCAGCCACCGCAGGAATATTACCCGTGCGCTCCACTATTTCAATAACACTATTTTCTGGCAATAAAAGTTTGGGGAAGTTATCGAGAATAGTTTCTGATGACAAGTTTATAAAAGCTAAATGATGTGCGGTAAGTCTATCTAAACCAACCAACATTAAAGCATTAAAAAATAGGCGGCTTGTCGCATGGACATCAGAAGTGCCTGCAGGAAACGCATTATTGGCTGAGTCTCTATAAAGCAATTCGTACGAGAAAACATTCTGGTCTATATCAAAAATAGGTTGCCGCGCAACAAACTGAGTTATTTTTTGTACTTCATCAGGTATGTTATGTAATTTCACTTGGCTCTAAACCTATAAATAAAAGATGGCAAAACAGCCAATAATATGTGTACTTTAATGCAACACGCATAAGATAAATATAGTCGTCATTGCAAAAACGTTAAAATTACACAACACTAATATAAAATATTAATATAAAAGGTAGAGATTTGACTAACTTTATTCGGTTATTAGTACTGAGCCCTCTGCTATTTGTATTTTTTAGCTATGCCAGCATTAATCCTACTCCCCTCAAATATAATGTTAGCGCGTCAGGGAGTCATTATCCATATTATACAAATGATCCAGAAAAGCCTGGCATATTACCCGAAATTATTGAAAAAGTACTCGATGATGCCAATATTGCAGCTTCTCATATCGGCCTACCTACAAAGCGTATTACCAAATATTTACAAGATGAAATAATCGATTTTGATGTTATTTCATTAGAATGGCTCTCAAAGAGTGAGAGAAATGACCCTCGTTATGTTTTTTCAGAGCCGCTTATTTATGCCACAGAAATGATTGTTACCTTGCCTAAAAATGCCCAGCATTGGCAAAGCGTTGATAGCTTGAAGGGTAAAAATATAGGAACGGTACTAGGTTACTATTACTTTAATGACAACACCTTTGAGCGTGTTGACTTTCCATCCGAAAAAGAACTTATGACAGCCCTATCAAGAAACCGTGTAGAAGCGGCACTAGTAGGTAAGTTAACTGCGCTCTATTGGGCAAAGCAGTTAGGGATAAACATTGCCTTTGGCGCACAGCATTCCCATGGTTTTTTAAGAATTCGCTTATTGAGCAAACATAAAGAATTATTGCCCCAAATAAACCTAGCAATTAAAAACCTTCACGCTCAAGGATATATAAAAACTATTGAAGATAAGTATATGAGTAATATACCCACACAAAATTAAGGGACTAATGGCGCAGAGCTCGTGTTTTGGAGTATAATAGCAGCAAATGTTAACTCGACCAGAATCAGAAAGAGCCCCATGAGTATTGAAAAAGCCTTAATCGAACGTAGTAATAATCAATGTGAATTGTGTGCAGCCACCGAGAACTTATCTGTTTATGAAGTACCACCGGTAACTGAAACCCACTCAGATAAATGTATTTACACGTGTCAAACATGTAAAGATCAAATCGAGAATAACAGCGAAATAACGCCTACGCATTGGCACTGTTTAAACGATAGCATGTGGAGCCAAACTCCTGCAGTACAAGTTGTAGCTTACAGAATGCTTTCGCGTTTAGCGCCTGATAATGGCTGGGCACAAGATGCGCTAGACATGATTTACCTTGAAGAAGACACGCTAACGTGGGCTAAAAAAGCACTTGCTGAAGATGACGATTTAAAGCATGTAGATAGCAACGGTGTAGTACTTCAAGCAGGCGATACTGTTACCCTAATTAAAGACTTAGACGTTAAAGGTAGTAGCCTTACAGCTAAACGTGGAACAGCTGTTCGTAATATTGGCCTAACCAGCAACCCTGAACATATTGAAGGGCGAGTTGACGGCCAGCGCATAGTTATTTTAACTAAGTTTGTTAAAAAATAATCGTTTGTTTTTAATTATTAAAGGCGCTAATGCGCCTTTTTTTATGTTTAAAATAAGTTAAGGAATGATTAAGTCACTAGGTAATACACTAGGGGGATAATATTGAGTAAGGATAACAAACATGGAAAAGCATCAAGCAGTACATTCACGTAAAAAAACACTTACAGGACTTAGTTTATTAGCACTGAGCGCTTTTGCTATAACCGGTTGTGATCAACAAACAAAGCCGACTGAAAATACAGAGCAAGCAAAATCAATATCGACTCTAACTACCCAAGTTAGCTACAAAGATCGCAGTATGCTTCGCCCCGGTTCACAGTTAATAGTTACGCTTTCGGATGTATCTAAAATGGATGTAAAAGCAGATATAATAACCCAAGAAGTGATTGATATTACCCAAGCCCCACCATTTACTGTAGAGCTAACTTATGATGCCAGTAAAGTTAACGATAAACACCGCTATAGCCTAAGCGCCAGAATCATAAATAAAGACAAAGTACTTTACACAAGTACCACAAATAACGACCCATTTAGAGAATCACAGCTAACTGGCCCTTATAAAATTGAGCTTTCAAAAGTATCCGTTGAAAAGCCAGACGTAACGCTTACAAACACGTACTGGAAAGCAATAACAATCAATGCTCAAACAGTAAATGTTACAACTAAAGAGCCGTTTATTCAGTTCGATAAAGACTACCGTGTTAATGGCTTTTTAGGCTGTAATAATTTTAGCGGAAGTTATAGCACCGAGCAGCACACAATTACACTTAGTCAGTTAGCGAGTACAAAAAAGATGTGTTCGGAGAATATGGACCAAGAGGCAGCTATGTCTAACGTACTTAACAATACTTCAAAGTGGGAAATTACAGGCGAGTCACTAAAACTAAAAAACAACAGCGGTAATACGCTTGCTACTTTTAACGCAGTTTATTTTAATTAATATTTAGCTCCCTAATATATGTGTTACCTAACACATTCGTATTGATTTTAAATAAAATGCCCAGCAAAACTGGGCATTTTATCATTCATTCTAAGCACTATTTAAAGCTACTCATCAACGAGTTGTTCACTTCTGTAAAAACCACTTGGCTCACTCAACAAATCAACAAGTTCAGGCATTATTGCATCCATTGTTTGCTTTAGCTTCCATGGAGGGTTAATCACAATCATGCCAGATGCTGTCATGCCGTGTACGTCAGTGTCCGCTTCAGTGCCTAATTCAAATAGCTGAATGTTGCGCATTCCTGAATCAATTAAGCCCTGCTCCATATTATCAATGCGCTCTCTGTCTACTACCGGATACCAAATCATATAAGTACCTGTAGCAAAACGCTGATGAGCTTTAACTAAGGTTTTTACAACCGTTTCGTAGTCATCTTTAATTTCGTACGGAGGGTCAATTAACACACACGCTCTGCGAGATGCTGGTGGTAATAATCCTACTAAGCCGGTAAAGCCATCTTCTCCGCGCACACGAATGGAGCGCTTACCTTGCATATTTTCTTCAAGTAATAATAAATCGCGCGGGTGCAGTTCAAAAAACCAACCCTTATCTTGGCGGCGCAAGTAATGCTCTGCAATTTTTGGTGAACCCGGATAAAATGCAAGTTCGTCAGTGTCGTTAAATGACTTAATTAATTCAATGTACTCATTAAGCTCAGCATGTTCACTTTTATGTTGCCAAAGTTTTTCAATACCATCTTGATACTCTTGCGTTTTTTGCGCATCAGCAGCTGCCAGTTCAAAAAAGCCAGCACCTGAATGCGTGTCTATATAATCAAGCGGTTTATCTTTAATTGTTTGGTAATTTAGTACTTGTGCCAGTACTAAATGTTTAAGTACATCGGCAGGATTACCCGCATGAAATGAGTGTCTGTAACTAAGCATTATTTATTTTCGCCATACGCAATTTAATATCGTAAGTGAACCATAAGCACTAGGCTTTGGCAACTCACACCAAGATAAGAGAGTGTTAAAGTGAACCATTTCTGAATGAAAAAGCTCATATGCTGAATTATCCCTTAACGCAGAAGAAAAATCAGCTAAAACCACCGTAAATGCTGGCAAATCAACACACTTTGCTTTACATTTGCATGACATTAATTACAGTTATATGAGCGCCTTTATGAACAACACTACTCTTCAACAACTCGAACAACTGATCGATTCTTTAATCGAACGTAATAATCAATTACAAACAGATGTTGCTACTTTAAAAGAACAGAACACTAAACTAAGCGATGAAAACGAATTACTACAGCTTGAAGCTTTAGAAAATGAAGAAAAGCAAAAAGATGCCAGCACAACTTTATCTGGTCTCCTTGATAAATTACAAAGCGCACAACAGGCTAGCTAATGTCTGAGCTGCAAAACCAGCGGGTCACTGTTGAGTTGCTAGGTAAAGAGCAGCAATTTGCTTGCCCCGAAGGGCAGGAAGATGCATTAATAGCAGCAGCTAAAAATCTAAATGACTTAGTTGAGCAAATGAAACAACGCTCAACCGTTAGAAACGATCAAAAAGCCCTATTAATGGCAGCATTAAACTTAAGCCACGAATTGCTAGAAGCAAAAACACAGGCTACAGTTGAACAACAGCATCAAGACCAATTGATTGATAAACTCAGTCAACATTTGGCAAATGACCCCAAACACCAAAAATAAAAAGCGCATACTGCGCTTTTTGTTTATTATTAAAGTAATTAAACCTCAGCGTAGAGATAATAAATGAAGTTAAAACTTTCAAACATAACCTCTTTATGTAAGCACTTACTATTGTCATGCACTTTGCTATTAATAGCACCCAGCACCTACGCTGCCGTTATTTGGAATACAATAAACCCTCATATTCAGTTTTTAAAGCAACAAGACAAGCTTCGCTTTTACGACTCTAACCAAGTATTAATTGAAGGCGAAAAATGTGCCCTACTGGTTGATACGAGTGCCAATTTTGCTGCAGTTGAACAACTTGCTGAAGATTTAAAAAAACGCCTTAAAACACCTTTATGCTATTTGGTTGCCACGCATTACCATGACGATCACTTGCTAGGTATGGCGGTTATGCAAAATTTTTATCCTGATGCCAAGCTCATTGTTCATCAGCAAGTAAATAAAAATTTTAGCCTTTACCAAACAGCATATACCGACAAACTAGACACCTATGAAAAGAGCATTGAGCTGAGCTACCAACGGTTAGCGAATGTACCCAAAGAAGAGCAAGCTAAATGGCGTGATAAGTTAAAGCTTGCAAAAAAGCGACTTTTTCGCTGGCAGGAGTATCAGCTTAGCCAACCCGAAATAGTAATTGATAGTCGTAAAATTATCGACCTTGGTGGTTTTGAGGTAACGCTTGAGCCGCAGCAAGCCCATACTAACGGTGATTTAACTATTACTACTAATAATGGCAGTGTGCTGATTGGTGGCGATATCGTTGACTGGCTTCCTTACCCTGGTCACGGCGAACTTAAAAGTTGGCAAACGTTGCTTAAGCAATATATTAACGACGAAAAGCTCACTATTATTATACCTGGCCACGGCGGCACATTAACAAAAGAGCAGCTGAAACAGCCACTATCATTTTTAACAGCCATAACAGAGCACGTTAAAAACAATAAAGATCAAAGTATTGAGCAGTTAATGCTATCGTTTCCTGAATCAGTTATTGAGCCTTATAAACAAGAAGCGCTTAATATAAAATCGAGCAACTTCTTTTTACAAGCTGGCCTAAATCGCGCAAAAAGCGCAGAATAACTCAACACAACGGATTGTGTTAAAATAATAAAAGGAATTTACAAAAGTGATCACTATGCGCAGTTTGGTTTTATGTTGTTTGGGTGTTTTGTTATTTGGTTGTCAATCAACGGAGCAAGAACCACAAGAAGCTCCACAAATATTTACTCATTTTGAGCCTGACTATACTTATAATATTGACGAGGAAATAGCTCAAACGCCTCAAGTTAATGAGATAGTTACGCCACTTCAATTCAAAAAAACAATCGTAAAAAAGCGCCCACCTAAAACCACCGATCTGTGGGTGCATATAGCCAATAATCTACACTTTACGATTTATCAAAATCGCGCCTTAAAAAAGCGTATCAGCTGGTATGCAAAGCAACCTAACTACTTACAAACGGTGAGCAAACGCGCAGCGCCTTATCTGTATCACATCGTAAAAAAAATTGAGCAAAAGCAATTACCTATGGAGCTCGCTTTACTACCATTTGTAGAAAGCGATTTTAGACCAACAATAGCCTCATCACAGCAAGCTGTTGGTGTTTGGCAATTAGTTGGCGCAACGGCGCATCACTTTGGTGTTAAATCAGATCAATGGTATGACGGGCGCCAAGACGTACTTGCTTCAACCGATGCTGCACTTGATTACTTAAGTTACTTACATAAACGCTTTGATGGTAATTGGCTACATGCTTTGGCCGCTTATAATAGTGGTGAGGGCCGTGTTAAACGCGCAATCGAAAAAAACAAAAAACGCGGTAAAAGCACCGATTACTGGTCGCTCAGTCTGCCAAAAGAAACCGCTGACTATGTACCCAAGTTACTCGCTTTAAGCTATTTAGTTAAACACCCACAAAAGGGCATTAAACGCCCAAAGCTTGCATATAAACCATTTACAACACAGATGAATATAGGCCAGCAGTTCGATTTTTCAGTCATAGCTAAGCTCTCTGGTATAGGTTCAAAGCAGTTACATGCTATTAATCAGGGGTATTTAAAAAATCAAAGCTCACCTAATGGGCCGCATACTTTACTGCTACCTATAGGACAAGAAGCATTATTAAAAAGTCAGTTTTTTAAATCAAATTTTGCTGGAGAGTACATCGTTAAACAAAACGATACGCTTTACAGTATCGCCGGGCGTTTTAGTATGTCTGTAAAAGCGTTAAAACAACTTAATAATAAAAATAATAATTTAATAGGTGTTGGAGAAAAGTTATTAGTTGGACAACCTAAAACTCTGCCAAGCACATTAACTGTTGATTACAAAATCAGCCCTTATTTAGAACCCCAAGAGATTGCGATCCCCACCATTGAAATAGATTACGAAGTTAAGTCAGGCGATAGCCTTTGGAGTATAAGTCAGCTTTATGATGTACCTCATAGCGACTTGGCAAAATGGAACAAACTCTCTGCATCAAGTATTTTAAAGCCTGGCACTCAATTAGTACTGTTTATACCACAGGCTGAAAAGCAAAAAGCAGCACCAATAAAAAAAGATTTACTGCTAGATTTACAAAAAACACTAAATCAGCCACGTTAAGTTTATAAACACGTATATTTCGCGTAAAATTGCGCCCTAACATAGTTATTATTTGAAGAGACAAGCATGCAAATTAGCAAAAATTCAGCAGTTGAATTTCATTACACCCTTAGCGAAGCGGGCGAGCAAATTGAAAGTAGCACAAACGAAGCGCCACTTACTTACATTCATGGCAGCGAAGGCATGCTTCCTGGTTTAGAAAAAGCACTTGAAGGCAAAGAAGCTGGCGAAAAATTTAGTGTAACTCTAGAGCCAAGTGAATCATACGGCGAGCGTGTTGATGACTTAATTCAACGTATTCCGCTTAAGCACCTACAAGGCGACGTAAAAGTATGGAAACCAGGTATGACAGCAATGGTTAGCTCTAATCAAGGTCGTCATCAGGTTACTATTGTTAAGGTTGGTCGTTTTAACGCAGATTGTGATTTAAACCACCCATTTGCGGGCAAAACACTAACGTTTGACGTTGAAGTTGTATCTGTACGTGAAGCAACAAGTGAAGAAGTTTCTCACGGACATGTGCACGCTGAAGGCGGCTGTGGTCACTCTCACTAGTTAGCAATAAAGGAAGTAAGTATGTCTAAAGTTGCAGTAGTTACAGGTGGTACAAAAGGAATTGGTCTAGCCGTTGTAAAGCGTTTGCTAAGTAATGGTTATAAAGTACATAACCTTGATATAGAGCCAAGCGAAACTGGTATATTCCATCAGTGTGATGTAAGTGATGTATCGGCGGTACAAAGCTGTATCAACGCTATCTGTGAACAAAGCAAACGCATTGATGTACTTGTTTCTAATGCTGGAAAACACTTAAGCGCAAATATAGAAAGCACCGATGAGCAAACTCTCGATGCACTTTTTGCGCTTAATGTTAAAGGCGCCTATGCCGCAGTACAAAGCGTATTGCCAAGCATGAAAGCGCAAAATAGCGGCGCTATTATATTAGTCGCATCCGATCAAGCAATTATAGGTAAGCAAAACTCTTTTGCGTATAACCTAACAAAACATGCCCTTGCCTCAATGGCCAAAACAACGGCGCTTGATTACGCGAGCTTTAATATTAGAGTAAATGCGGTATGCCCTGGCACAATAGAAACCCCGCTATTTCATAACGCGATAGATGCGTACTGCGCAAACAGTGGCGCAAACAAAGCTGAAATAGTTGCCGAGGAAGCAAGTCTTCAACCGCTTAACCGATTAGGTCAAGCCGATGAGGTTGCTGCCCTTGTGAGCTTTTTAGCAAGTGATGATGCCAGTTTTATAACAGGCAGCCTACAAAGTATTGATGGTGGTTACACTGCCCAATGAGCATGCAAATTATTGACCCTCATGTGCATTTTTTTAATCTTGCCGAGGGGCAATATACTTGGCTACAAGGCGAAAACCCACCAGCATGGCCTAACCTAGAAAAAATTAAACAAGCAATAAGTGCAGAGCAACTTGTTAAAAGTACTGATTTTGAACTTGCGGGTATTGTGCACATTGAGGCTGGGTTTGATAATCAATCACCTATAAACGAGTTAAACTGGCTAAGCTCGCATTTAAAAAACCTTTCATTTAAGGCTATTAGTTACAACCAAATTGATGCGCCCGCAGAGCAATTTAATCACGCGCTAAATGCACTGGCTCATTCAAGCCTTTGTGGTATAAGAGATATAACCGAAGAAGATGATGCAGTGAGACTAAAAAGCCCTCATTGTATTAGTAACCTTAATTTATTGGCTACAAATAAACTGCATTTTGAAGCTCAATTTGATATTGAAAATAGCGAAATAACCAAACAAATAGCTTACTACGCTAAGCAGCTACCGCAGCTTCAAATTATAATTAATCATGCAGGACTGCCAAGTAATTTAAATTACTGGCAACAAGGTGCTGAGTTACTTGCTCAGCACGACAACATAGCAATTAAATTCTCTGGTTTTGAATTACTACAACTTACCAGTGAGCAACAAGCCGCGTGTTTTAATTTTCTTTTTAATCACTTTGGCCAGCAGCGTATTATGTTTGCAAGCAACTTCCCTGTGTGCCAAATAAATACAAGCTACAACAACCTATGGCACTGCCATAAGGCGCTATGCTCAAACGATAAGACATGGCATGACCTTAGCTATGCAAACGCTAAGCACTACTACCAAGTTTAAGTAAAACTAGTTATATTAAACTCTCTTTTTATAATAATACGGCCAATTTATGAAAATGTACTTTTTACTAATCGTTGTATTTTCTGCGTTTTTTCTCAATGGCTGCATATCTCAAAATCCAGACCCTACACCTAAGCTGCAACATGCTCTACTGACAAAGCCAAATAAAACAGCCGTTAGCAAAGCAATTAAAACACTTGTACATATACAAGAAACTCAATTAGCTGATAATGTATTTACTACCAGCAGCACAGTAACCCTTAGCAATGTGGATGGTAATAATATTATCGACACGCAAAGACGCAATACACCCGATCAGTTTGAATTGATGATTAAAGGTAATCAGTGCTACATACGCCATCTCGATAGCAAAGCAACTATTGAACTTAAAGACGTGGAATGTAAAATCAACGAGTTATAGCAAGCTTTACCTCCCCCCAAACAAGTAAAATCCGGTAAGTGACTAATCACTTACCGGCTTTTTAATGCATGACCTAAAGTTAGGTTAAAAGACTATTATTTTATTTCTACGCGTTGAGAACGCATAACAATCTCATCATTTAATTCAATCCCCAACCCTGGCTCTTCTGACACTTCAAAGAAACCATTTTTAGGTTGTGGGTCTTGTAAACATAACTCGCGGTTCCACTTTTTAATCGCATAAGTGTGGTGCTCATGAATCAAAAAGTTAGGGATAGCCGTTTCTAAGTGCAGTGATGCTGCTGTTGCAACAGGCCCGCCACATACGTGAGCTTGAATACGCACATCAAAGATATCTGCGTAATCACATACTTTTTTAGTTTCGGTAAAGCCACCACATAAACCAATATCAGGTTGCAGAACATCAATACTTTGATCTTCTAAGTACGGGCGCACACCCCAGCGATTATACAAACGTTCACCACCAGCAATTGGCACATTAACTTTATCTGCTACTTTTGCATGCAATGAATGGTTTAGGTAGTTAACTGGCTCTTCAAAGTACATACAGTCAAATTCTTCTGCAATTTCACCCAACTGAATGGCTGTTGTCACGCCAGGTAAACTGTGGCATTCAAAAATAATATCCACTTCGTCGCCTACTGCTTCGCGAATGGCTTGCATACGTGCACGGTATAGCTTCATTTCAGTGCGTGAGATTATTTTTGTACGGTCGTAATAAGTATTGCCGTCTTTATCGTACTGAATTGGATCTACTTTTACTGCATCGTAACCTTCGGCCATCGCCTTTAAAGCCGCTTCTGCATATTCTTGCGGTTGTACTAGGGCTTTAAATTCGCTATCCCAGTCAAACTGTAATTGCGAAGCGTAAGTGCGTAGTTTGTCGTTAACTTTACCGCCTAATAACTGGTATACAGGTAAACCAAGCGCTTTACCTTTTATATCCCAAAGTGCGGTATCAATTGCGCTCATTGCAGCATATACAACAGGTCCGCCGCCTAAACCCCAAAAGCTTTCACGTAACATACGTGACCATAGTTTTTCTGTTTGAAATGGGTCGTGGCCTATTAAAAAGGCGTCGGCCATTTCCTTAATCATAGCCGCTGCAGCACTGTGACCTAAATCGTATGCAAGGCCCGCTTCGCCAACACCACAAATACCTTCGTCAGTATGAATACGTACAAACACAGGTGTCCAAGAAGGTCTATCAGGACAGTGAATATCAAATACTTCAACGCGATTTACTTTCATTAAAATTCCTTATTAACCGCTATGGGTTATTTTGCAAAACTAGGGTCAAGTCGATACGCTTTACGTAACATCGCAGGCCACGCAAGTTGCCCGCCAGTGCTGCCACTGTGTACTACGTTTGCTTGATTATAAATATTGTCGATTATAGGTTGCGGTACTTCAATCACCTCTTGCGAGCTTGATTGTAGTGCTAGTTGTATTTCACACGCTCGCTGTAAATCATAAAAGCGCATAAACGCATCGCCTACCGTTGGACCTACTGTTAAGCCACCATGATTTACCAATAACATATGGTTAGTGCTGCCCAAATCATCTTGCAGCACTTTTCGCTCGTCGTCGTTTACTGCAAGCCCTTCGTAACCATGATAAGAAAGCGATGGCAGTGAAAACATTGAATATTGGCTAAGCGGTAATAAACCATTTTTTTGTGTAGCGACTGCGATTGTTTCTTTGGTATGAAGGTGAATAACACAATGAGCGTCTTCGCGTACCTCGTGAATCGCACTGTGAATAGTAAATCCAGCTGGATTAATACTAAATGGCGTATCGTCAATAATGTTGCCGTCTAAGTCTACCTTTACTAAATTAGAGGCAGTTACTTCATCAAAGGTTAAACCAAAGGCATTTACTAGGTAGTGGTCAGTGCCAGGCAAACGTGCTGATAAATGCGTATAGATTAAATCCCCCCAACGAAAGTGCTCTACCAGTCTATAACATGCGGCTAAATCAACACGAAGTTGCCACTCTTGTGCTGATACTTTATTTTTTAAATCGAGTTGGGGTAAATCAAACATAATGAGCCTTTTAAAAACGTACATTATTAACCTGTACGAACAGATGTTTAGAAGTCTAAAGCAGTCTCTATTTTATAGCAAACACCAAACAAAACAGCCACACTATTGTGTGGCTGTTTATAAAACTAAAATACCAATTGCATTAAAATGGTATAGCTGCGTAAATTATTTTACGTTAGCTAGGTAATCTGCAATTGCTTCAAACTCTTCATCTGTTACCGTTGCAACCATTGCTTTCATTGCCATTGTCATACCGTTATTACGTGCACCTGACTTAATATCTTTCATTTGCGCTACTAAATAGTCTTTGTTTTGACCGTTTAGTTTAGGGTACATACCCATAATTGGTGCTTTGCCTTCAGCGCCATGACAAGTTTGACAATTTTTAGCGGTATAAAGTGCAGCGCCATCGGCAGCAGCTGCATTAAACGAGAAGCTTGCGGCTAAAGTAATACCCGCGCCTAATAGTAGTGTTTTCATCTTGCTCATTGTATTTACTCTTCTTTTTTGACGGTTAGAAAAACTGTTCTATTGATTGTAGTAAACAATCAAATAAAAAGCATACGTACGAAACGACGCTAGACGATCAACTTAACCAAAAGCCGCTAACTCGTTTCTATCTCACTTTAATATACTTTAGCAAATAAAAATGAGCTTACCCTTAATAGACCATTACCACACTATATCATCTGGTACTTCAAAGTCTGCGTACGGGTCATCTTCATCTTTTGGTTTATTTTCTGGCTCTACATGAAAAACAATATACTTTTCGTCAACTTCAGCCACTTTGCGTGCTGGTTCGTCATCTAATACGTAAAATTGCCCTTCTAGTACACAAATAGCTAAACGACCGCCCGATAACGCTTTTTGCGTTTTCTCGTTCACGTCAATATTTTTTACTTTGTTTTGATAAGTAAAATTAAATGTGCGCTCACCACGAATAGCATCTTGGTTGTGGTGTTCTAAAATTTGTTTAACACGCGCTTCTTGCTCGCGCTGCTTTAAGCTCACTTGGCGTGTTTGGTTAAGCTCTTCAGCTTTTTTTTGCTGCTCTAGCTTGGTTTGTTGAATATGCTTTTGCAGATCACTAGGGTTGCTAGTCGCCCCTTTCTTTTGCTTTTTTTGTTGCTTACGCTTTTCTGATTTAGCAACCTTAGCATTATGCGTTGTTGTTAATCCTGCTTGAAGCAATTGGTCTTGTAATGAACCCATGACTTTGTTCCACTAAAAACTAATATTATCGCTATTTTAATCACCAACGAGTTCAAATAACAGCGCTATCGACATTAATCTAGCAAACTAGTTAAAACAAGCCATGATATAGCGCAATGACTATGGTTTTAATTATGAATTAAAAGCAATTTTTAATACAATACCAGACAACCAATCAGCAAATGCACAAGCCATATAATGCGTTTACCTCATCTACTCGTTTGCTCGGTATTTATATTTTTTGTGCTTTATGCACCGCAACCCCTACTTAGCCTTTTTGCGAGCGAATTTAATGTAGCACCTGCGGTAGCTGGCAGCCTAATGACTGCAACTATGCTGCCTTTAGCCATTGCCCCGCTCGTTTATGGTTTATTTTTAGCAAAAATAAATCCACTACTTATATTACGTATTGCAATGGTGCTTTTAGGCCTTAGCTGCTTACTTTTTGTTTATGTACCTAGCTTTGAGCTTTTATTATTAGTCAGATTTTTACAAGGTTTAACGCTCCCCGCAGCCTTAACAGCAATGACTAGCTATATAGGCATGAGTTATAGCGCTGATACACTTCAAAAAAATATGACCCTATATATTGGTAGCAGTATAGTTGGTGGTTACTTTGGACGCGTGTTTGCCGCTTTGTTTAGCGACTTATGGAATTGGCAGAGCTTTTATTACGTAATTGCTTTTATGCTTATTTGCTTAGCTTTGACAGTTAAGCATTCTCGCTTTACAAACCCAGCTAAACAGTCGCAGCTCTCCCCACTCGATTACATTAAACAACTTAAAGAAGGCGCTGTACTTAAAGTTTACGGCGCCGTTTTTTGTATGTTTTTTTGCTTCGCGGCACTACTTAACTACTTACCGTTTATATTACAAAACACGTTTTTAATTACCAATACTCGTGACATAGGTTTGGTTTACAGTGGTTATTTAATTGGTGCCCTCGCCTCTATTGCTGCACCTTGGTTACTTAAAAAAGTCCCTTCGCCTTGGCATTTATTAACTGCGGTATTTAGTTTTTATAGTGTGAGTATTATTTTATTAATGAGCCGTCAGCTTAGCTTATTTTTAATCGCATTTACTTTGTTTTGCGGTGCTATGTTTGTGATTCATTCAACTGCCGCACCGCTCGTTAATAAAATCAGTAAAGCCCCACCAAGTGTAACCAATGGCGGATATGTATCGTTTTATTACAGTGGTGGCGCATTGGGGTCGTTATTACCCGGTGTGGTATACCAACATCATGGGCAAACAGCGTTTATGTTTACGCTGCTTGCGGTTTGCTTATGTGGTTTATCGTTAATTATGTGGGCTTATTTTGAGGGTAAAAATACAACGCGCGGTTGATGCTTTGTGTAATTAAAAAATGTTTCTAAATCAGCTTTACTAAGCAACCATGTTTGGGTGTTTTCAAACGGATGACAATGAAACAAATCACCGTGCCAAATATCTTGGTCAACCCATAAGCTCACTTCGTTTTGCTTATCATTTAAAAGAGCCAACATAGATACACACCCAGGAGCCACTTTTAAATACGTTGCTAAGCGTTCACTCGATGCAAACCCTAAGCGTGAAAGCCCTTGTTGCTTTGATAGTGCCTTTAAATCGAGTTGCTTATTGTGCGCTGTAATAACTAAAAAGTGTCGCTTGCCTTCGTTATCGCGTAAAAACAGGTTTTTAAGACGAGTACCTCGGCGCTCAATCATAAACTCATCAGCCGCTAAGCTAGTATGTAGCGGCGGATGCTCTATTACATCATAGTTAATATCTAGGTGCGCCAAAAGCTCTGCTAACTTAGTTTTATCAGCCAACATATTACAAACAACGCCCTCTTAGTTGTACACTCAAATCTCGCCATAAAACATCATTAACTTCATGCTTATTGTCGCAATACTTACGATCTTTTAGCTCTTGATTTAATAATTCAACTGCTTGGTCTTCTAGCTGTAACTTCAGAATGCTCGATTCTTCAAAATGCTCTTTCTCTATATACTGCTTAACCTCACCACGACTTGGTCTCTTATTAGGACCACGATCTAAGTTAAAGTTTTCACGATGCTTAGCTTTTACCGACACAACATAAGCAAAAAGCTTATTACCTTGCTCATCTTGCTTTTCGTGAAACTGTTTATTATTTATTTCAAAAGGCGGCTCATCATTTGAGGCACAGCCAGCGAGTAAAACCATAAGCGCTAGAACACATTTTTTCATTGTTTTTTATCGTTTTAGTTTTGAATTAAGCCGAGTCTAACAAAAATTGACGTAAACAGTGAAAATTTACGAAAAAATACTTGACCAAATTTATAAAAAAACTTAAAGTTCATCCCGCTTGGAACTCAGCAGTCAAGCAGTTACATTATATGTAACTTAGGAATGTGGGGCTATAGCTCAGCTGGGAGAGCGCCTGCCTTGCACGCAGGAGGTCAGCAGTTCGATCCTGCTTAGCTCCACCACTTTCCTACTCCTTTTCAAATTCGTTCTACTCTTCTATTTTTCCACTGTTTTTATTATTTTTTGACACCCTAACATTCTAATTTTTCATTCTATATAATTTTAAATTTATCCATTCAACTTGTGTCTTTACAAGTTCTTAGCTATACATAATATCACACATTAGTACTTTAGGCTTAACATGGACAACCCTAAGCGTTCAACGCTAAAAAAGCTAGCTGCAATAGGTTTAACAGCAGGTGCAATAACACATGCGCCTTATGTTTTTGCCAGAAAAAAAGTCACATTAAGAGTGCTTGGTACGCATGTAACACTCCAAGAGGCTATCCGCAAGCAAGCGATGAGTGACTTGGGTATTAATATAGAATTTACTCCCGCAGGCAGCGCTGCTGTTTTGCAAAAGGCATCAATGGACCCTAGCTCCTTTGATTTATACGAACAGTGGTCAAACAGCATTAATGTGCTTTGGGATGCAGGTTCCATTCAGCCAATAGAAAAAAAACGACTCACCTACTTTAACGAAATAAATCCACTTACTAAAACGGGAAAACTAACCGAAACTGCAAGTATTGGTGCAGGTGATGCCCCCTATAAATTATTAAATGTTCAACCCGATGGCACGTTAAGCGCACAAGAAAGCGATCATATTAGCTTTTTACCTTATGTGCATAATGTTGACTCTTTTGGTTACAACACCGACTTTATTAAGCCCGGTATAGCATACGAAACAGAAAGCTGGAGTTGGCTGCTTGATGACGAGAACAGAGGTAAAGTAGCTATTGTAAATGCGCCTACCATTGGATTATTTGACCTAGCCCTAGCAGCACAAAGTAAAGGGCTTATAAAATTTAACAATATAGGTGCAATGACCCGCCCAGAACTTGATAGATTGTTTAGTATATTACTCGACTTTAAACGCCAAGGTCACTTTAGTGGCTATTGGAACTCGGTTCCTGAGTCGATTGAATTTATGAAAAGTAAACGAGCCCATATAGAAAGTATGTTTTCGCCTGCAGTTTCTGCATTAAACAGCCAAAATATTAATGTTCAATTTGCCGCGCCAAAAGAAGGCTACCGAGGCTGGCATGGTGTTATGTGTTTATCGTCACAAATACAAAGTAGCGCAAAAGATGCAGCTTACGATTATATGAATTGGTGGCTTTCAGGCTGGCCTGGTGCATTTATTGCTCGCCAAGGTTATTACATTAGTAACCCGCAGCGCTCTAAACTACTCCTATCTCAGTCTGAATGGGATTACTGGTACGGTGGAAAAGCAACAAACATAGATTTATTAAATACCAATGGCGACGTAGCTGTAAAAGCAGGTGGGCAACGTAATGGCGGTAGTTACCATAAACGCTTTAGTAATGTAGCAGTGTGGAATACAGTTATGCCAACCTATGACTACAGCCTGCAAAAATGGTATGAGTTGATTAGCCGATAATGATAATAAACTCAATTAAATCAAAAATAATATTAGCTCTGTGTTCGCTGATTGGATTACTTCTTTTACAGAGCTATTTGTTTAACTATTCGCAAACGTCTTTACTTAACTTGCAAAAATCGCAACATAACGCGCTTATTCAAAGTGAAGCTGTAACTAACTTAGAAAAAGATATTATTTCCCTGCAAGGGCATGCAGTTTCATTTATTGACAATGCAAATGAAAATACGATTACCAAATTTAATTTTTACTTAAATAAGGCAAATCTAAATCTCGAGCAGCTAAAAACAAACACTCAAAACCAGACCCCTGAGTATCAAAACTCACTAATACGCCTTGGCGAGTATTTAAATAATTACCAAGATACATTTGGCCAAGTTGTCGTAAACAGACAAAAACGCGAACGCCTTTACACTACTCAGTTCAAACAGCCTATTGATGATCTGCAGGTAACAATTAGTGATTTAGAAGGGTCTTCAAACAATGATAATAAAGTTATTTTTAACGATGTTTTACTCACAATAAGTAATTTAAAACACGCAATTATAAGCTATCTCTATAAACCTAATTTTGATGAAGCACAAAATGTAAAACAAAACTTAAATCACTTACATAAAAAACTAACGAGCACCTCTGTAATAAATGAATTCCTCTCCAATAAAACAACAAGCTTAAAACAAGCTTATAACCAACTTGTATTACTCACCCGTAGCTACACTTTTTCTGTAAATGTAGTGCTTACAGGCATAGAAAACGAATTGCTGTATTTAACTAATGAAATTAAAAACATAGAAAAAAATAAACTTATCAAAACAGAAGAGCTACTAAGTAGCCACTTAACAAAAAATACAGAACAGGCAAATATATTTGCCGTTTTAATTATGTTAATCATTTTATTTTTAAGCTATTTTATTTTTAGATCGGTTATAAAACCAATTACTCAGCTCACTTTATTACTTAAAGATATGAATAGCGAAAAGCCAGTAACTATTTCAAATAACAGCCAAAATCAAACTGAAATAGCATCGGTAATAAAAGCAGCTAATGCTTTATATTTAAAAAATAAGCAAACCAAAGAGCTACTCAATGAAACCCGCGTATTAAATTCCCAAATGGAAGCAATGAATGCCGACCTGACGAGCGCTATGGAGCAAACCGATAAAGCCAATAAAACAAAAATAGATTTTGTAGCCAATATGAGTCATGAACTTCGCACCCCAATGAATGGCATATTAGGTATGTTGCAACTTTTACAAAGCAGCGAGCTTCCCTCAAGGCAAAAACACTACGCAGATAAAGCTTTTTCAAGTGCTCAAAATTTATTGCAGATCTTAAATAATATTCTAGATTTTTCTAAGCTAGAATCGGAAAAAGTCCAGTTAGAGCAAATCCCTTTTACTTTACATACTATTGTTTCTAACGTTCAAAATTTATTCTCAACAAATGCCAAGCAAAAAGGTTTGTTATTAAACTTTACTTTACACGTTGATGCAGGGCTTGAACTTATTGGCGACCCAATGCACTTAAGCCAAATAATAAATAACTGTGTAGGTAACGCAATTAAGTTTACTGAGCATGGTGAAATATCATTAATTATAGAAGCGACATCTCAACACGAAAAAACAATAAACCTTCGCTTTAGTATAAAAGACACGGGTATTGGGATGACTGAAGAGCAATCAAAAATTATATTCCAGTCTTTCTCGCAAGGTGATTCAAGCACAACAAGAAAGTATGGTGGGACCGGTTTAGGACTCACTATAAGCAAACAATTAACTAAATTGCTGGGCGGAGATATACAAGTAAGGAGCACGATTAATCAAGGTAGCGAATTTTTCTTTACTTTACCCTTTACTTTATCTGAGCAACAAAAGCTTAAAAAACACGCCTTATTAATTAGCCCCGATAATGAGCAAATTAAAAAATTAATGGACTTACTAAGTGATATAAATATAACGACAGAAACAACACAAGAACCATTAAGAGCCATTGCAAAAATGTCTCAGCCTAGTAGCCCATTTAGTATTGTAATAATGTCGATAGAAAAAAAAGAGCTCAACGATAACTTTATTTTACAACAACTGTACGCTCAAAATAAAAACGTTAATGAAAAACTGACACTGATTTTATTAATTACCGATGAAGAGTCTCCTGAGCCAATTGCAAAAAATGAAAATATAGACATTATAATTATCGGTAATAAAAATAGTGAAGTTGAAGTTTTAAGAAAGCTTTCACCAAATAATTTCAAAGAAAAGCAATTAAAGCCTCACCCTAAATTCTCGGGTTTTAATGCATTAGTTGTTGATGATAATAGAATTAACCAAGAAATAGCCTCCGCCCTTTTAGCAAGATTAGATATGACCGTGATCATTGCTGATAATGGACATGATGCATTAGATAAAGTCGAGATAAATGACATCGATATTATTTTTATGGATGTTCAAATGCCAGTTATGGATGGGCTTGAAGCAACAAGCATATTAAGAGAACGAGGCTACAAAACTCCCATAATTGCCATTACGGCAGCCGCAGATCCTAATGATAAAAAAGCAGCGTTTAGAGCGGGTATGGATGACTTTTTAGTAAAACCGATTATTTTTGATGCGCTTTACGAAAGTATTGAAAAGCATCTGCAAAGTAGCGAATCTCTGAGCACTATAAACCTGCCTTTAGCAAAAGAAAACCTAGAAAACAATGACGAATTGTTAGCTAAATTATTTACTCAGTTTGTCAACGATTACAATGACTTTTCGATTAAAGCTGATATATTAATCAAAAATGGAGAGTTAGAAAGCTTAATTCGACTAGTACATACACTCAAAGGCTTGGCCGGCACATTAGGCTTTGAGCTACTGCAACAAAGCGCGCAAAGTGTTGAGGAAAGCTTAATAGATAAGAAAAGTATTAATTTATCTCATTTTAATCAGCAATTAATACTTACACTTTTTGCTGTAAAACAATTTTTGATAGCTGATAGCTTTAAAAAAGAACATATACAGCAACATGAACTAGAAAACGAAGACTCGGTTATTGATAATATATACTCATTAGCATTAACGGCTCGCCCCGTACCTAGCAGTTTGGTTAGACAGCTAGAAATGAATCAATATGAGAGAGGCCACTCTCTATTTAAGCTCAAAGAAGCAATTGATCACTTTAACTACGCGTTAGTAATTGAGCTTATTGATAAGTATAGAAACGATAATAAAAATTAGGCATAACCACTAACCTGAACTAGATTTAATATTGTAAAGAACGCAGAGAAGGACAGATAGTGCATTCAAATTACCTCGCAAACAATAATGGATTAACCACAGAACAAAAGCATAAACCTTTAATTCTTATTGTTGATGACGAACCTAGTAATTTACACGTATTAGTAGAAGGACTTTTAACTGACTACGATGTACGTATTTCTACTAGTGGTGAGCAGGCTTTGATCTTTATTGAGTCAACTCGGCCTGACTTGATTTTATTAGACATAATGATGCCCGGCATGGACGGCTACGAAGTATGTAATATACTCAAAGCGAAACAAAATACCAAAGGCATCCCCGTCATATTTGTAACTGCGCTTACAGAAGAAGAGTCTGAAGAAAAAGGCTTTGCTATGGGCGCAATTGACTACATACACAAACCTTACAAGCTAGCGCTCGTTAGAGCACGTATTCGTACACACATTACAGCGCAAGGCATGCTAGACAGGTTAATAGAAAAAAACTTTGATCTGCACGACAAGCTACTCGAAATAGAGTCTCTTGCGAAAGAGCTTAGCCAGCGAGAAGAAGAATTAAGAGAACTCTCATCAAAACAAAAATTATTTTATCAAGCCCTAACGGGAACTGCCGATGGTGTTGTTATTACCGATAGTAACGGCAAAATTATTGCGGTAAACCCTTCATTTTGTCGTATAACCGGTTACTGTGAATCAGACTCACTACAAATGCAGTTGCACGATATTAAACAAAATAACCATCCTAGCATTAGCTTTGACCAAGTATGGGAACATGCAAATCAAGCAGGCTATTGGAGTGGAGAACTTGTAACCAGACGAAAAAATGGCGAACTTTATCCAGAGCTACTAACTCTCAGTTTGGTTAAAGGCGATCAAGATACTAACGTTCACTATATTGGTGTATTCAGTGATATTTCGAGCGTTAAAGTAACCCAAGAAAGAATTCATTACCTTACATGGCATGATGAACTTACAGGTTTACCCAACCGAAATGGGTTTTTAAAGCAGTTAGAGCAACAACTTCAAGTTTGTAGTACCGAAAATAGTTATGCCTATATTTATATTATTGATATAGACAGCTTCCACTCAATCAATGATGGATTAGGCTTACTCGCTGGCGATAATATTTTAAAAGAATTAACTAAACGAATTCATTCTAAGGTGAGTAAAAAAGATGTTATTGCTCGCTTAGGCAGTGATGAGTTTGCAGTACTGTGTACAGTTGAAAAAGGTGTGGGCAGAGCTAGAGCTCAAGCAATGGCTGAAAATAAAGCCCAAGAGCTACTTGCAAGTGTAAACCATCCATTTGTCGTTGCTGAGCAAGACGTTAGCTTAACAGTAAGTATTGGCACCTATATTTTTCCACGAGAAGATCAATGGGAAAGTGCTATTGAGACTATTCGTAACTGTGAAGCGGCCTGTTACAAAGCAAAAGAGAAAGGCGGCAATAGAGTTACCTTTTTTGATACTTCATTTGGCGAGCAAGCAAAACGCCGTTTTGAAATAGAACAAGATTTACGTAAAGCTATTTCTAATAACGAGTTATCGCTATATTTACAATCCCAATTTGATCGAAACCAAACCCTTAAAGGCGCTGAAGTTTTATTAAGATGGGAGCATCCTCAAAAAGGCTTTATTAGCCCTGGTGAGTTTATATCTATAGCTGAAGAGTCAGATATAATTTACGATTTAGATTGCTGGGTAACTTCAAATGCACTTGAAATACTAACGCAACTTGGTAAAACTCACCCTGAGTTAAACTTATCAATTAATATAAGTGGCAGGCACTTTCATGAAGCGCGTTTTTTAAACTTTATTAGCCAACAGATAAAGCAACATAACATTAATCCTCAACAACTCACTATTGAGATAATTGAAGGTACGTTACTTAATCATATGGAAGCGGCTATTGAAGCTGTTCACTTTCTCAAGAAGTTAGGTATTAGAGTATCAATTGATGACTTTGGTACTGGATATTCGAGCTTAACCTACCTAAAACAGTTACCAATACAAGAACTTAAAATTGATCGTTCTTTTGTTTTAGAGGCTCCTACCGATAACAACGATAAACTAATTATTGATATGATTGTAAGCTTAGGTCGTTTATTTGAACTCGAGATAGTTGCTGAAGGCGTAGAGAACCAGTCCCACTTTGATTTACTACAGGAGTATCCTGAGGTTATTCTGCAAGGCTATTATTTACACAGGCCTGAACCCGCAAGTGATTGGTTTAAAAAGTTAAAGTAACTGTAGCGTGATTTATAAACTAAAAAGCCGAGCATGAATATGCTCGGCTTTTTATGGACTTAATTTTTGCGGTTACTCGCGAACTTGGCCAACTCCATTAACTAAATACTTTTCGGTCGTTAGTGACTCGAGGCCCATAGGACCGTATGCATGTAGCTTGGAAGTAGCTATTCCAATCTCTGCACCTAGGCCCAATTGTGAGCCATCAGAAAAACGAGACGATGCGTTAACCATTACTACAGAAGCATCAACACTACGTTGGAATAACTCTGCAGCAGCTTCATTTTTAGTACAAATTACTTCTGTATGGTTTGATCCAAACTGTGCAATGTGTTCAACCGCTGCCGTAAAGTTTGGTACAACGCGAATAGCGATTTCTAGGTCTAGATATTCTTCACCAAATTCGTTATCGGCTAACACAGTTGCATTATCAAAATATTTAGCTGCAAAGCTGTCAGCATTTATTTTTACACCTTCTTGGCGTAATACAACTGCACACAGATTTAAAAACTCATCTGCCACATCTTGATGCACAACTAAACCTTCTAGTGCATTACAAACACCAGTACGCTGCGTTTTACCGTTAAGCAGTAAGTTAAGCGCAATTTCTAGGTCGGCATCTTTATCTACATATAGATGACAAACGCCTTTGTAATGCTGAATTACTGGGATCGTGCTGTTTTCAGTAACAAAGTTAATTAAACCCTCGCCGCCGCGTGGAATGATTAAATCAATGCTTTCACGTTGCTGCATTAGTTCCATTAGTAGCGCACGGTCTGGATCTGGAATCACTGAAATAAGTGATATCGGTAAGTTGTGCTTCTCAAGTACGCTGTGCATTACACTTGCGATAGCTTGTGAACTTCTAAGTGCTTCTTTGCCGCCACGTAAAATTACGCCATTACCTGATTTAAAGCATAATGCACCAGCGTCTGCTGTCACATTCGGGCGTGCTTCGTAAATCATACATACAACGCCAAGAGGTACTCGCATTTTGCGAATTTTAATACCATTTGGGCGCTCAGTAATATCACGCAGCTGACCAACAGGATCATCAAGGCTTACGATTACTTCAATACCTTCTGCCATTGCTTCAATACGCTCATCGTTTAACGTTAAGCGGTCGATCATTGAGGCTGCTAAGTTATTGTCGCGTGCTGCGCTTAAATCACTTTCATTTTCTTTTATTATAAATGCTTTTTGCTCTCTTAGTGCCGCTGCCATTTCAACTAATACTTGGTTTTTAGTCTCGGTATCGAGTAAAGCAAGTGTATGTGCAGCTTTAGCTGCCTGACGTGAAATGTCCGTAATTAAACTCATGACTTCTCCAATAATGCGATATGTTTTTCAGATATAACTGGTCCAATTGAATCCTGCATTTTTTCGCTGAATTCACTCTGTTCGTTGTCTGCAATAAAGTTTAACAAACAGCTACTATAATTTGCGGTCGCTTTAGCTAAACGCGTACCGTCTTCACTACGTACTAAAATGGTATCACCCACGGCAAATTCACCGTGAACTTCCATGATTTCGTCACCACGAATACATCCACTTTCACCTTCAAGAGATTCATCAAATGATCCATCAACAACAACTTCACCTTGCTCATTTGCTGTATGTGTCATCCAATGAATAGAGTCCTGCATCGGCTTTTCGTACGGTAAAAATACACTACCTGGATTTTCTCCAGCTAGCAGTTTTGTAAATGTTTCTTCTTTAAAGCCATTTATAATATAAGTCGCTATACCATGTGACGTTGCTTTTTCTGCCGCTTCTATTTTAGTTTTCATACCACCAGTACCTACCGCACTTGTAGCACATCCTGCCATAGCATAAATAGATTCATCAATTGATTTTATTTCAGGCAGTAACACCGCATCATCATGTAAGTTAGGGTTTTTATCATATAGCCCATCAACGTCTGAGAATATTAATAAAGCATCGGCATCGGCAGCTGCTGCGACCATTGCTGATAAGTTATCGTTGTCACCTACTCGTAAATCGTCGGTGGTTACTGCATCGTTTTCATTAATGATAGGAAGTACACCATGTTCAAGTAAAGTGAACACGGTTTCACGGATGCTCTGGTAACGCTCGCGGTCACGCAAATCGCCATGCGTTAATAATAGCTGCGCAGATGGAAAGTCAAAAAAGCGGTCCCACATGGCAATCATTTCTGTTTGACCTGCTGCCGCCATTGCTTTTTTCATTACCACAGAGCGTGGTTTGTCTGATGGGAATAAATGCGCGCCAGCAGCTACAGAACCCGATGATACTAAAATCACCTCGATTCCACGGGCACGACAACGAACAATGAACTGTGCGATGGTTAATATGTAACGCGAACGGCAGCCATCTTGATCTGGTGCAATTAATGCACTACCTACTTTAAGTACGATACGTCGCCAATTTAACTTTTGCATAAATGCTCAACTTTCCATTTTATCTGCGCTCACCTTAATTAGACGAGCTAAAACTAAGTAGCTAGGTTTAAAACATAGCTTCGAATTTGTCTTTCATTTAGGCAACACTTTTTTACACACACGCGAAAACCATATCTAAAACAACAAGCTTAGATTTAAGGTTAAGTATAAAGTAGCAACAACCCAATAATATCGAGCAGCACTAATCAAAAAATTTAAAAGTGTTGTTTATGCATCGCTGTAAAAAGCTGTGTGTGGCTTTTTTATTAACAACATACATAGAGCCTCTAAAGTCTGATACACCAACAGATAGGGTGAAGACCAAAGGACCGAGATTTAACCGCCACGATGGGGGTTAAACATTGAAAGTAATAGTTCAACTCAAACCTTTATTTACTTAAATAATTAAATAAACTTGTTTAGCAAAACCATACCAAGAGTTCGGCAAATGAAATTATGTAGTGTTCGAATACTAGTAACACCACTAATGCATGATTATAAAGACTAAAAATGACGTTAAGATTAACAAACCACTTTTACTTCCAATAAACTTCATTAGATAACTAATTATTAGAACACGAAACATATTACACTAAATACCCCTTAAAAATCAAGGTTAAAATTCGAGCGAAGCTAATTCCTCCTCGTTTGTGGTGTTAGATTGTTATTAAAATTCAACCAATTAAACAATTAATACAGCCTAAAATAAGGCGGCTTAACACGCGCAAAATAATTTAAGCCTACTAATCTTCTATAAGTAGCTAAAATTGATTAGTAATATTTTAATTTCCCGTGTATACCCCTGTATTAATAATTAACAAAAGTTATACTTTCTAAACAAACCGTCATAAATAAGGAATTCTTAATCTATGTCAGCAATTTACATAGCCGGTATCGCACTTTGCTCTGTGCTTGCCCAATGGGTCGCGTGGGCTTTTAGAGTGCCCGCTATTCTTTTCTTATTGCTTACTGGTCTTTTACTTGGGCCATTTAGTGGTGTTTTAGACCCTGATGCATTGTTAGGTGATTTACTGTTTCCAGTTGTATCACTAAGTGTTGCCATCATTTTATTTGAAGGATCCTTAACTCTGCATTTCAGAGAGCTAAAAGGAATCGGAAAAGTTGTAAGAAACCTTTGCTCCATCGGCATGCTTACTACCTGTATTATTATTAGCCTCAGCGCCTATTGGTTGCTTGAACTTAATTGGCGTGTAGCTGCGGTATTAGGTGCAGTGCTAGTTGTAACAGGCCCTACTGTTATAGCACCGCTATTAAACTCAATGCGCCCAACACAAGACATTGACCGCATACTTCGATGGGAAGGTATTGTAATAGACCCGATCGGCGCATTATTCGCTGTATTAGTATTTGAAGCCGTAATGCTGGTAGGTCAAGGCGAAGTATTTAGCCACACTATTATTGCTTTAGTTAAAACCCTAGGTGTTGGATTAAGTATTGGTGTTGCTGCTGGTTGGTTAACAACACTATTAATGCGCCGCGAGTGGCTACCATTTGAATTACATAAGTTTGGTATATTGGCATTAGTACTCATTAGTTTTTCTGTATCAAACTATTTAAGCCATGAATCAGGCCTATTAGCAGTGACTGTATTTGGTATTTGGCTTGCTAACCAAGACGATTTAGAAATAGATTCTGTACTTGAGTTCAAAGAAGACTTGTCGATGATATTAATATCAACGCTGTTTATTTTACTTGCAGCACGCTTACAGCTCTCTGATTTAATGATGCTCGACAGCGATGTATTTATATTTTTAGCTATCGTGCTTTTTGTTGCTCGGCCACTGTGTATTGCTATTTCGACCTTTGGTACTGACTTACCAATGAAGTCTCGTTTGGTACTTGCCTGGATAGCTCCACGCGGTATAGTCGCCGCAGCCGTTGGGTCGGTATTTGCGCTTAGCATGATGGAGTCTGGTGTTGCGGATGCTGAAAAAATGGTACCTCTTATATTTACAGTAATTATAATTACCGTTGTACTACAGAGCTTAACCGCCATCCCTGTTGCCAAGCTATTAGGCGTACGCCAACCATCGCCAAATACAATATTAATTATTGGTGCAAACCATGTATCGCGTGCAATCGGCCGAGGCTTACAAGAACAAAACATTCCGGTTCACCTGTCAGATCCTGCATGGGAAAACTGCAGAATGGCACGTATGGATGGTTTAGCTTGTTATTATGGTAACCCGCAATCAGAGCATGCTGAACGCTACTTACCACTAACAACGATTCGTAGTGTATTAGCATTATCGCCAAATCGTCATCATAATGCGTTAGGTGTTCAATACTTTTCTCATTTACTTAATGAAAAAAATGTATTTTCGCTACGCTCATCA
This sequence comes from Pseudoalteromonas sp. SR43-7, assembly GCF_014163785.1. NCBI lineage: Bacteria > Pseudomonadati > Pseudomonadota > Gammaproteobacteria > Alteromonadales > Pseudoalteromonadaceae > Pseudoalteromonas > Pseudoalteromonas sp. SR43-7. The sequence goes on from NZ_JACJDY010000005.1 coordinate 203,159, forward strand.
ACGTCGCATGCAAAAGCAAATAAAGACAGCGCAACGTTTTTATCTAGACAAATACTGTTTGGAGATGAAGGCTCGTATGCACGTTTAAGCAGTATTATCGCTAAAGGCGGTAAGGTTAGTTCAACACGTATCTCGGATGAGTTTAGCTGGGAACAATACTTAGAAATGAACCCTGAGGCTATCCCTTTATTTATTCTCAAAGGTGATAAAGACAGTGATGACGATACACCAATTAAGCTAAGACCGTTTACAATCAACATGGAAAAACCGCCGCAAGAAGGCGAACGCGTTGTTGCATTGCAGCCGCCTAAAATGTCAGTTTTAAAAGACCCGCAAACAAAGGCTAAAGAAGACAGTTAAATACTTTTACAAACTGTAAAAACTAAAAAACCCTAACTTAAAAAGTTAGGGTTTTGTTTTTAAAAGCCATTAAATAGGAAGGCGGGCACGAGCAACCACACTATCTGGCATTTTTTGCGCTAACTTAGTCAGCGCTCGCTCAATTTTTTTATGAGTCGCTTTATCTGCCACCATAGAATTAAATAGCCAACGATAGGCATCTTCAAAATCACGCGGGCTGCCATAGCCATCATTAAATAATTTAACTAAACGTAGTTGTGCTTTTAAATTGCCTTGCGACGAGGCTTCGCGCAAATAGGTAATTGCCATTGCTTTATCTTGCTGAACTAAGCGACCAGTGTCGTAGTATCGCCCCAACTGCTCTAGTGCTGCCGCTAAGCCTTGCTCAGCTGCTTTTCGCATGTAATACACACCCAACTCTACATTGCGATCAACGCACACGCTATAAGCCAGCATATCGCCGTATAAAAATTGATAAGACGGCAATGCCATTTTATTGGCTCGTGCTTCTATATCTTGCACTAACTGGCAGTCATCTGCCTTTACGCGCGCTAAATGCGTATTTTTATTTATTAACGCAATTAGCTCTGATTCTGTATACAGCGGCACAGCAGCAGGGCTTTCTGTAGCTAAGCTGTTGGTTGCTATAAATAAAGACAGCGGAATTAACGAAAGCCTTAGTACGCAATTACGGTCAAATAAACGCATGCTCACCACCTACTATAAATAAACTTGTTAAATAATATACAAAGATCGTTCCAAGGTGAATTTTAGACACAAAAAAAGCTGCACGAAGCAGCTTTTTTTAATCTAATGGTAATTACGCAAACGGATTGCGAAGCACCATAGTTTCTACACGGTCAGGACCTGTAGAAATAATATCAATTGGAACACCCGTAATTTCTTCGATACGTTTGATGTAGTCAATCGCAGCTTTTGGTAAACCGTCAAGACTCGTTACACCAACAGTGTTTTCTGACCAACCTGGCATTTCTTCGTATACTGGTGTTACTTTATCGTAACCTTCAGCCGCTAATGGTGTTACGTTAGTAACTGTACCATCTTCAAGCTTGTAACCAGTACAGATTTTAAGTGTTTCTAAGCCATCTAAAACATCAAGCTTAGTTAAACAAAAACCTGAAATACTGTTGATTTGAACTGCACGGCGCATAGCCACTGCATCTAACCAACCAGTACGACGAAGTCGACCTGTTGTAGCGCCAAACTCATGGCCTTTATCACCTAGGTGCTTACCAACTGGATCTTGTTTATCAAGACCGTCGTAAAGCTCTGTAGGGAAAGGACCTGAACCAACACGTGTCGTGTACGCTTTAATAATACCTAAAACGTAATCAAGGTTTAATGGACCAAAACCTGCACCAGTTGCAACGCCACCAGCGGTAGTGTTTGAAGATGTTACATAAGGGTAAGTACCGTGATCTATATCAAGTAACGTACCTTGTGCACCTTCAAATAAAATGTTTTCGCCTGCTAAACGCGTTTGATCTAAAAGCTCAGTTACATCTACAACCATTGCTTTTAAGATATCAGCAACAGCCATTGCATCATCGAACGTTTTTTGGAAATCTACAGCATCTACTTTGTAGTAGTTAACTAAAGTGAAGTTGTGGTACTCAAGCACTTCTTTTAATTTAGCTGCAAATACTTCAGGATTAAATAAATCGCCTACGCGTAAACCACGACGTGCTACTTTATCCTCGTACGCAGGACCGATTCCACGGCCAGTTGTACCAATAGGCTTATCGCCACGAGCTGTTTCGCGGGCTACATCTAATGCAACATGGAAAGGCAAGATTAGCGGACATGCTTCACTTATTAAAAGACGCTCGCGTACTGGTACGCCGCGCTCTTCAAGCATGCCAATTTCTCTCATTAGCGCTTCTGGTGATAAAACTACACCATTACCAATCACACATTTAACATTGTCACGTAATACACCCGATGGAATAAGGTGTAGAACCGTCTTTTCACCTTCGATAACTAAAGTATGACCCGCATTGTGGCCACCTTGATAACGAACTACTAAAGATGCTTTGTCTGTAAGGAGATCAACTACCTTACCCTTTCCTTCGTCACCCCATTGGGTGCCTAATACAACAACGTTTTTACCCATCGTAAATTCACTTAGAGAAAATTAGGACGAGATTTTACCAGAAAACTAAAGTAAAGATCACCCCTGTTCAGCTTATTTTTTCTGCGGGCAATTGTTATATCCAAATATTGACCAATAACCACATAAATAACAGTGATTTAACGCACTAGTTTGTATTTAACAAAAAGCCCCGCAAATGCGAGGCTTTTTAACTTTTAAATAATTAACGTAAAGTCTATTGAGCTTTAGCGCCTTTCATATATTGGAAGAAGTCGCTATCTGGTGAAAGCACCATAACATCTTGCTTATCTTTAAAAGTCTTTTTGTAAGCTTCCAGCGAACGTACAAAACTAAAGAACTCAGGGTCTTTGTTGTACGCATTAGCATAAATGCCTGCAGCATCAGCATCGCCTTGACCACGTACAGAACGTGCATTACGCTCAGCATCAGCAAGCATTACAGTTACTCGACGGTCAACTCCCGCACGAATAGTCTCTGCTTTTTCCTGACCTTCAGAGCGGTGCTCTTTTGCAACCGCAGTACGCTCAGCGCGCATACGTTGGTAAATAGAGCTACTCACTTCTTGTGGTAGGTTGATTTGCTTAACACGTACGTCTAGTACTTCAATACCTAGCTCACGTGCACTTTCAGAAGCTTGTACTAACGCTTCTTCCATCAACTCGCTACGCTCACCTGATACAATTTCGCGAATTGTACGTGTACCAAAGTTTGTACGAAGACCATTGTTTACTTTTTGCTTAAGTAGCGTTTCAGCATATTGCTTATCGCCACGAGCACGTAAGTAAAAAGCACTAAAGTCATTAACGCGCCATTTTACAAACGAATCAACAATTAAGTCTTTTTTCTCGCTAGTAACAAAGCGATCTGGCGCACCATCTAGCGTTTGAATACGTGCATCAATACGACGTACTTGGCTAAAAAATGGTACTTTAAATTGTAGGCCTGGGCCATATACAATCGCTTTATCGTCGCTATCTTTTTGTACTTTACTGAATAACATTACAATTGCTTTTTGCCCTTCAGGTACAACAAATACCGATGAGAAAGACATAACAATGGCAGCTAATAGTATTACTAAACTAAAGTTTTTCATTATGATTATCTCCCATCATTGAAGCGGTCGTTGTTAAAGCGGTCATTGCCACTATTAACAGAGCTATTGCGCGACGTATTAACTTTGTTACGTAAGTCTTGAATATCACTTGAACTTGGAAGTGCAACTCGTGTTGCTGTCCCTTGCTTGTCCATGATTTTATCAAGAGGTAAATACATCATGTTATTGCCGCCTTTAACATCAACCAATATTTTAGAACTACTCCCTAACACTTCTTCCATTGCATCAATGTATAAGCGCTCACGAGTAACTTCTTTAGCTGCTTGATATTCAGGTAAAAGCTTTTCAAAGCGAGCTACCTCACCTTGTGCTTCTAATGTAATGCGCTCTTGATAACCTTCCGCTTCTTGAGTCATACGCGTTACTTGACCACGAGCACGCGGTTCAATTTCACGAGCATATGCTTCTGCTTCACGGATGAAACGTTCTTCATCTTCTTGTGCAGCAATTGCATCATCAAATGCATCTTTAACTTCAGTTGGTGGACGAGAGTCTTTAAAGTTCACGTCAGTAACAATTAAACCTAAGTTATATGGCTCGATAATCTTATTAAGCTCATCCCATGTATTTTGACGAACAACCTCACGGCCATTAGTTAATACTTGGTCCATTTTTGCATGGCCCACAACATAACGCAGTGCACTGTCTAGCGCTTCTTCTAAGCTACTATCAGCGTTAGTTACGCTAAATTCATAAAGGTATGGGTCAATAACACGGTATTGCACCTGAAACTCAACGCTCACTACGTTTTCGTCTTCAGTAAGCATAAAACCAGAAGCCGATAATGAACGAACTGCTTCAATATCTACTGGGATTACCGTTTCGATGAAAGTCATTTTCCAACGCAAACCAGGATCAGCAATTCGGTCATATTTACCAAATTGTAGAACCACACCACGCTCGGCTTCTTTAACCGTATAAATACCACTTAACGCCCATACAATAACGGCGATAATAAGTATGAATGAAATACCGGCTCCGCCAAGTCCACCGCCGCTACCATTGCCGGATTTTTTCCCGCCAAATAAGCCGCTGAACTTGTTACTAAACTTGCGGAACACCTCGTCTAAATCAGGTGGGCCTTGATCACGTCCGCCTTTATTATTCCACGGATCTTTGTCATTGCCATTATTACCCGGTTCATTCCAGGCCATAGCTATACTCCATTGTTATCTAAATAAATTAGGAAATTGTGTTAAATCTAACAAATCTACCGCGTTTCTCATACAAAAACCGACATTAAAACGTCAATTTTTAATTACGGTTGATAAAACCAGCAATTTCAGGACCAAATTCTTTAATTAAACGATTCCACTCAACCATTGGCATTCTAACATCTAACAGCCAATTACCTTGCTCATCAAATTGCTCTTCATGCACTGCATTTAAGCTGAACAATGCAGCTCTTAAGCGACCATACAATGGCGTAAGAAATAATGTTTCGTTAAACATCTTCTTAGCTAGTAACTCACTGATAGCCTCGCTAAGTAATTCACACCCTTCACCAGTCTGAGCGCTAAGCCATACTCTTATAGGTTGGCCTTCGTCGTCTCGATCAATACGTGAGCTTACGTTATCCAGCGCATCAATTTTATTATAAATTAATAGCTGTGGTACTTCATCGGCCTCAATTTCTTTAAGCACCGATTGTACTTGTTCAATATTTTCTTGCAGACGTGAGTCTGCTGCATCAATTACATGTAACTGCAAATCAGCTTCGCGAGTTTCAGTAAGCGTTGCTTTAAAAGCAGCAACTAAGTCATGTGGTAGGTGACGAATAAAGCCCACTGTATCAGCTAAAATAACAGGGCCAACATCACCTAACTCAAGCTTACGTAGAGTCGGGTCAAGCGTGGCAAACAACTGATCGGCCGCGTATACATCTGAATTTGTAATTCGATTAAATAATGTAGATTTACCCGCATTGGTATAACCAACTAATGAAACTGTAGGTATTTCGTTGCGAGTACGAGCTCGCCTACCTTGTTCACGTTGCACTGCTACTTTAGCTAAACGTGCACGAATATTTTGGATACGGGCACGAAGTAATCTTCTGTCAGTTTCAAGTTGAGTTTCACCAGGACCACGTAAACCAATCCCGCCTTTTTGACGTTCAAGGTGAGTCCAGCCTCGAATTAATCGAGTCGACATATGGCGAAGTTGAGCCAATTCAACTTGCAGCTTACCCTCGTGGGTACGTGCGCGTTGGGCAAAAATATCAAGAATTAGCGTCGTTCTATCAAGCACACGACATTGACAAACGCGCTCTAAATTACGCTCTTGTGATGGCCTGAGTTGATGATTAAAAATTACGACATCTGCTTTGTGGATTTTGACAATCTCAGCTATTTCTTCTGCTTTACCGGTACCGACGAATAGTTTCGGATGTGGTGCTTGACGGCTGCCTTGCACAACCGCCAAACTACTAACACCAGCAGAAGATACCAACATTTCTAATTCATGAAGATCTTCACGATCTCCTTCTTTAGGCAAGTCGATATGAACTAAAATTGCCTGTTCGCCGGATTCATAGCGGTCAAACAAACATTATGCTCCTAATTAAAAGTTTCCAGCTTCTGCCTCTTCAGTGTCATCACTTCCTTGAACTGCTTGGAAGTTAACTGCGCGAGCAGGGACAACTGTAGAAATTGCATGCTTATAAACCATTTGATTTACGGTGTTCTCTAGTAAAATAACAAATTGGTCAAATGACTGAATTTTGCCTTGTAATTTTATGCCATTTACCAAAAAGATTGATACTGGAATGCGCTCACGTCGTAGTGCATTCAAAAATGGGTCTTGTAACGATTGGCCTTTTGCCATGTTATTGTTCCTTCGTTCTAGGTGTTATTATAATTAAGTGGCTGAACTTATTTGATAAAAAACAATATTCAACTACTACTAGCTTAGCGAACTTACTACACGATGCAAGTTTTCTTCGTCGCCTGTTGTTAACCAAGTAACATCAGGCCAACTACGAAGCCACGTTAACTGCCGTTTTGCCAGCTGACGTGTTGCTGCGATGCCACGAAAAACCATTTCATCATGGTTTGTTTCACCCGCAAGGTAATCCCACATTTGTCTATAACCAACACAACGAATAGAAGGCATATTGGGGTGTAAATCCTTACGTAGATATAGGGTCGAAACTTCATTTTCAAACCCCTGATCAATCATTATTTTAAACCTTTCTTCAATTCGGCGGTGTAATTCACTGCGTTCTTGCGGTGCAATCGCAAATTGATGAAAAGTATAAGGTAAAGCCGGCTGTTTTTGCATTTGCAACTCAGTCATGGTCCTACCAGTTAACCTGTAAACCTCTAAAGCCCGATTAATTCTTTGTGAATCATTTTCACTTATTTTTTCGGCTGCTTTTGGGTCAACTTTAACTAATTCTTTATATAAATGAGGCCAGCCAAATTCTTTCGCTTGCGCTTCTAACTCTGCTCTTATCTCTGTATCTGCTTCAGGTAATGGCGATAAACCATCAATTAAAGATTTGAAGTACAGCATTGTACCTCCAACCAATACAGGCACTTTACCTTTTCTGTGAAATTCGTCAATTTTTTGCACTGCATCGCGCCTAAAATCTGCAACTGAATACGTTTCACTCGGGTCAAGTAGATCAATTAAATGATGCGGAGCTTTGGCTAATTCTTCGGCATCAGGTTTTGCTGTACCAATGTCCATACCTTTATACACTAGCGCTGAATCTACGCTGATTATTTCTGTATTTAAATGCTCGCACAGCGAGATTGCCAATGCTGTTTTACCTGCTGCAGTTGGACCCATTAAAAATATAACTGGTAAATTACTCAACACTGATACCTTAATCTAATTGCGTTAAATAGTGATTTAGCTCTATTTTAACTGCTTTTTTACGCAAGCGTTCAATAGTTTGTGGATTATTTTGTAAGCGCATTTGTTGCGCTAAAAATACATTGCTTAAATAAAATCGGGTCGGCACGCATTTCATTTGCCATTCTAACCAATTCTCTATATTTTCAAGTTTTGCTTTACACGCATCAAGTAGCTCACCTACCGCTGCACTTACGTCAAGTAAATATAAACACGCTGGCAATTTTTTAACCATTACAAATTGTTTTTCTATTACAAGTTCAAAACCAAGTAAGGTAAACCACGATTGCTGGGATTCTATAAGTAAGCAATCTTCTTTTTCTAAGTTTACTCGCACTGGTAACAAAAGGGCTTTCCCTTCTAAACTTCCGAACTCTTTAATTTGATTATGCCAATCATCAACTAATGCATATTTAAAATGTGAGCAATACAATTGCTGTTCTTCACTAAAGACACACACTCCTTTACTAACACTTATAATAGAAACAGCTTTTAAGACATTATCAACAGATACGGACTGGTGTTGTGCTGCAGATATATTGGCTGCATTATCAAAATGCGCGGCGTGTTGCTCACTCACTCCTTGATAAAACGCATTTACGTCATGATGGCTCGTACTTGGTGCAGCACGGTATGCACCGCCAACACTTCTAGTACCTGAGGACGAACTTGAGCTACCAGCACTTCCAGAGTAAGACGGCTGTAATTGCGATTTAGGGTAATCAAACACTCCTTCGCTTTCTATATTATTAGCACTGCTATGCGTTGACTCAATGAACGCTGGCGTGAATTCTGCTTCTGTGCTCGCTGATTCGTTAGTGAATTCGCCTTGCAATGGCACGACTACCTGCTTAATAGCTTGCAATATAAAATCATGAATTAACCGCCCTTGATGAAAACGCACTTCATGTTTAGCAGGGTGAACATTTACATCAACCTGTCGTGGGTCAATATCAATGTAAATGACAAAACCGGGTAATTCTTGTGTTCCACTTACTTCTTCAAATGCCTGGCGTATCGCATGCAAAATAAGCTTATCGCGCATCATGCGATTATTCACATAAGTGTACTGAGTCGTATTAGCTGAGCCTACAGGTAGCACCCAACCATGCAGCTGTAAACCGCCTTCTCCTGATTGAATATGCAAACCTTGCTCGGCAAAGGCCTTACCTGCAACTTGTGCTACGCGTGTTATAGCCTGAGAGGGATCAGTTTTGGCACGATACTGCCTTACTACTTTTTCGTTGTGAGTTAGTGTAATAGAGACATCAAAGCGACTAAGCGCAATACGCTTTATCAACTCATCAATATGGCTAAATTCAGTTTTTTCGGTGCGTAAAAATTTACGACGTGCTGGAGTGTTAAAAAATAAATCTTTTACTTCAATGGTTGTGCCATCGGGATGCGCTACAGGTTTTACTTGAACGGCCATGTCGCGGCCTTCTGCAAAAGCTTGCCAAGCTGCTTCTTGCTCTTTTGGTTTTGAGCTCAGCGTTAAACGCGACACAGAACTAATTGACGCAAGTGCTTCCCCTCTAAAGCCAAGTGAGCAAATGTTTTCAAGGTCATCAAGTGATTTTAATTTACTTGTCGCGTGGCGAGAAAGTGCGAGCGTTAGCTCATCTTTACTTATCCCTGCGCCATTATCACGAATACGAATAAGTTTGTGGCCGCCGCGCTCAATATCAATTTGAATACGCGTTGCGCCAGCATCTAAGCTATTTTCAACAAGCTCTTTTACTACCGACGCTGGGCGCTCAACCACTTCGCCTGCGGCAATTTGGTTGGCTAAACGCGCGGGTAATATTTCAATATTCATGAGACTTCCTAGCAAACATTGCGCTAATAATAATGACTAACTTTGAGGTATATCGAGCTCTTGCCCAATAAATAAGGTATTAGAACTAAGCTTATTAACTTGTTTTAATTTATTGACTGTAACGCCATAGCGACTCGCTAACATACTTAAAGATTCACCGGGGCGTACTTTATGCTTTGTTGGATATTGCGACTTTAATTTAGCAAATAAAGAATCATCCGGCGGATTTTTCAAATAATAATTTTTAATTGAAGTAAATATAGCTTTAGCTAAACGCTCTTGATGATTAGGACTTTTAAGTAGCTTTTCTTCTCGCGGGTTAGATATAAACCCTGTTTCTACCAAAATAGATGGAATATCTGGTGATTTTAGTACTGCAAGGCTCGCATGCTGGGGATCTTTTTTATGCAGTTTGGCAACCTTACGAAGCTCTTTAACCACTTCGTCAGCTACATTTAAGCCAGTTTTCATTGAGTGGTCCATCGACATATCAAGCAACGCTTGTGCTAGATATTTTTCATTGGCGGCATCTTTCATTACATCAGCAGCGCCACCTAAAAGCTCGGAGTGTTTTTCTTTATCTTCTATCCATTTACCTATTTCTGAATTAGCACGTCTTAATGATAAAACCCACACAGAGGCACCATTTGGCCCAGGGCTTGTAAATGCATCAGCATGAATAGAAACAAAAAAATCTGCCTTTTTTTCACGGGCTCGATTAGTGCGGGTATTTAATTTTACAAAATAGTCACCGCTTCGTACCATGCGCGAAATCATGCCACGTTCGCCATCAATCATGCGCTCTAAACGTTTCGCAATTTGCAGTGTAACTGTTTTTTCGTAGGTGCCTGATGGCCCAATTGAACCAGGATCTTCGCCGCCATGCCCCGCATCAATTGCAATAACAATGTCGCGATCTTGGCTTAGTTGACGGTTTTTAGCGGCTGTTTGAGCAGGAGAAACAACTGTAGTAGCTTGGCTTTTATTGTATAAATCAACAACGAGTCTATTTTTATAAGGGCCTGTAGGTGCGAGGGCAAATACCACTGGCTTTATTGGCGCACTTAATTCAAATACTAAACGTACGCTTTGTTTATTTTTAGGTTTTGAGTAACGTAATTTGCTTACTATTTGATGTTTCGGGGGCACACCTGGCAATATTTTTAACTCGCTAGTATTTTCTAAATCAATCACTAGGCGGCTAGGGTTTTTAAGCATGAAATAGCTAAAGTCGGGCTTATCATTTAAATCAAATACCACGCGCGTACTATCTGGAGACGGCCATACGCGCACACTATTGATTGTGTTTTTAGCCCATAGCGGCAAGCTTATGGTGATAACCATAAGATAAATAAAAAGTTTAACTACACCTCGGCTCATTGGATAATTACTGCCTTAACTATATTATTATTGATTATTTAGTTTTTCGACAATTGCTATACCGCGCTCACTCGCACTATTTATAACAATTTTACGTTCGTTACCCACATAGCTCAGAGTAATATCTAAATCAGGCACAGGAATAAATTCACCACCCTTTTCAGGCCATTCAACAACACAAATTGCGTCTGCTGAGAAATAATCGCGTATTCCCATGTATTCGAGTTCTTCAGGATCACCTAAGCGGTATAAGTCAAAATGATAAACATTTGCACGCTCAAGCTCATAAGGTTCTACTAGTGTATAGGTCGGGCTTTTAACCTTACCTGTATGGCCAAAGCCTTGCACTACACCTCGTGTAAACGTTGTTTTACCAGCACCTAAATCACCATGTAAATAAATAACCGCACCTTGATCTATAATATCAGCAACGCGATTACCCATTGCAACCGTGGCAATCTCATCAGTTAAATGAAATTCAAAACTACGCGTCATTATTACCTCAAAAATTCATTCAAAAGCGCATATTTGCTAATCATACCAGAATATTCATTTAAGGCGATAAATTGAGGTTTTAGACATAAAAAAACCAGACAAGCGAATGATTAAAGTTATATTTGAATATCTAGTTTCGATACCTTAAAACTGTAACATTGAAATAAAGTAAGAGAAAAGTAACGCTAAGGCTGAGATGCCTATAGCAAGTATTAAAGTTACTGAGATATGTAAGCTTATAATCAAACTTTTATGATTCAGCCACTAGCTCTGATACCAAAAATATATAACAACAACGGAGTTGATGACACAAACCAGAATAACTACCCTGCATGCTTTTGTATTTCTGATAAAAAGATAATACCAACTAACTTAACGTCTTTAGTTTTAAGAGTTTTCATAAAATAATACCAATTCGCTTAATTAAGTGATCTATTTTGAGGCTGGAAAAACGTGTTGATAGCTAGGCAAAAAAATTCGCTATTTAGTTGTTCTAAATGAGCATTTTTTAACGCAGGTAGCTACACGTTTAGCCCCGCAAAATGATTAAGTATTATTGCGGATTGGTATAAGTCCTAAATGTGTAAACACGTTTCAGGATAAGGCAGTTCCAGAAAACAAAAAGCCCCGGCTAATGCCAGGGCTTTTTTACAAAACTAACTTTGTCTCGTCCTGAAATGTGTTTACACATTTAGGATTTATTATGACCAAGTCAAATAATACACCGCTCAAACGAACACAACGAGATTATTCATTAGGCTTTAAATTACAAGTTGTTCACGCTGTAGAAAAAGGCGATATGACTTATAAACAAGCCCAAAAAATTTATGGCATACAAGGTCGTTCAACCGTGCTTACTTGGTTAAGAAAACACGGTAAGATGGATTGGACTCAATCACCTAAGATAACTATGCCTACATCACCTAAAGCCAAAGAAAGTCCCGCTCAAAAAATCAAACGCCTCGAACGAGAGCTTGAAGATGAGCATTTACGTAACCTGTTACTCAATGAAGTGGTTAATATTCTTGATGCGGAGCATGGGACAAGCCTTCGAAAAAAGTATATTGCCAAGGAGCAAGAAGCCTTCAAAAGCAAAAAATAGTTAGCTTAGAACGTGCTTGCAAGCTGCTTGGTATAACGAGACAAGCGATATATCAACGAGAGAGCAGAGCTAAATTGCGTGCGATTGAACTCGCACCAGTTAAAGCGATGGTATTGGAAATACGGCGCTTTATGCCGCGTTTAGGCGGAAGAAAATTATACTTTCTACTTAAACCCAAGTTCATAGAGCAAGGCATAAGTTTAGGTCGAGACGCTTTCTTTAGTTACCTGAAAAATGAACATTTATTGGTTAAGCCTAAGCGTAGTTATACAAAAACTACGTTTAGTAAACATTGGATGAAAAAGCATCCTAACTTACTTAAAGATAGGCAGCCATCGAAGCCAGAAGAGGTATTTGTAAGTGATATAACCTACGTTCAATCAGCGCAAGGTGTTCACTATCTATCGCTAGTAACTGATGCGTATAGTCGAAAAATTATGGGATATGAACTCAGTGATGAAATGAAGGCGACAGATGTGGTTAAGGCATTAGATATGACCATCAATAATCGTCAGTATCAATGTAGTACGATTCATCATTCAGATAGAGGGTTGCAGTATTGCTCGCGGGTATATCAAGTAAAGCTTAATGAAAATGGCATTATTCCATCAATGACCGATGGCTATGACTGCTATCAGAATGCACTGGCGGAGCGTATTAACGGCATATTGAAGCAGGAATTCTTACTCTATAAATGCCAAAACCTAGAAGAGCTAAAGCAGCTCGTCGATGAATCGATATTGATATACAATGAATTGAGGCCGCATTTAAGTTTAGGAATGAAAACACCAAACCAAGTGCATAAAAAAGACCAGGAGCAAAAGCTACTGGCCTTCATTTAAAACCGTCAACGTATTTTAGGACGGGACA
>NZ_JACJDY010000060.1:0-527 GCF_014163785.1 Pseudoalteromonas sp. SR43-7
CAAACCTTCGTTGATACATACAGCAAAGTAGCGTTCGCTAAGCTCTACACCACGAAAACGCCAATTACTGCGGCTGACATACTCAACGACAAAGTACTGCCGTACTTCGAACAGTACGAGCTTCCTATGCTACGTATCCTGACCGATAGAGGCACTGAATATTGTGGCAAAGTCGAACATCATGATTACCAGTTATATCTCGCTATAAATGATATTGATCATACAAAAACCAAAGCTATGTCACCGCAAACAAATGGTATCTGCGAACGCTTCCACAAAACGATACTCAATGAATTCTATCAAGTTACATTCCGTAAAAAGCTATATAGCTCATTAGAGGAATTGCAAAAGGATCTGGACGAATGGATGATTTATTACAATAATGACCGAACCCATCAAGGCAAAATATGCTGTGGCAGAACGCCATTAGAAACTTTATTAGATGGAAAATTGATCTGGGCTGAGAAAAATTTAGCTCAAATCTAGACTGACAGTCACCGATTAAAAAACGGGTAACTGTCAGATCA
>NZ_JACJDY010000061.1:0-463 GCF_014163785.1 Pseudoalteromonas sp. SR43-7
GTCTAAAAATTCAGTTGTCCTAGTGACACATTTATGTGTCCCCATCGTCTAGAGGCCTAGGACACCGCCCTTTCACGGCGGTAACAGGGGTTCGAATCCCCTTGGGGACGCCACTTACTTATTTTTTAATAGGGAAGTGAAGTGTTATTAAGAAAGCTCGCCTGAAACGAGTCTAAAAATTCAGTTGTCCTAGTGACACATTTATGTGTCCCCATCGTCTAGAGGCCTAGGACACCGCCCTTTCACGGCGGTAACAGGGGTTCGAATCCCCTTGGGGACGCCACTTACTTATTTTAATAGGGAAGTGTAGTGTTATTAAGAAAGCTCGCCTGAAACGAGTCTAAAAATTCAGTTGTCCTAGTGACACATTTATGTGTCCCCATCGTCTAGAGGCCTAGGACACCGCCCTTTCACGGCGGTAACAGGGGTTCGAATCCCCTTGGGGACGCCACTTACTTATTTT
>NZ_JACJDY010000062.1:0-446 GCF_014163785.1 Pseudoalteromonas sp. SR43-7
GTATCCCGTGATACATTTTATCGATATCAAGAACTCGTCGAAGACGGTGGACTTGATGCGTTAATTGATAAAAGTCGTAGAGCGCCAAACTTAAAAAATAGAGTTGATGAAGCAACTGAACAAGCCGTCATTAAATACGCTGTCGATTATCCAGCTCATGGCCAACACAGAACGAGTAATGAGCTCAGAAAACAAGGCGTATTCGTTTCTGGCAGCGGTGTTCGTTCAATATGGCTACGTCATGACCTAGAGAACTTCAAAAAGCGTCTCAAGGCACTAGAAAATAAAGTGGCTAACGAAGGTATCATTCTCACCGACGCTCAAGTAGCTGCGCTTGAAAAGAAAAAACATGATGACGAAGCGTGTGGTGAAATTGAAACGGCTCACCCAGGTTATCTAGGCTCTCAAGATACATTTTACGTGGGTAATCTCAAAGGCGTTGGGCG
>NZ_JACJDY010000063.1:0-401 GCF_014163785.1 Pseudoalteromonas sp. SR43-7
CCGTGTACGCTTAGTCACTTAACCATACAACCCAAACGGGTCTTTGTTTTGTGACAGTTTAACTTCGCCAGAAGTTAATATTGAATACTAAAGTAGATACCAATCAATCAACTCATAAGAGTTAATTAAATGGCACTGAATGGTACTGCTACCATTCTTTTTTTACTTTTGAAAACTCTTGATAAATAACAATGTTATTCATCAGAATTTTATTATCAGCTTTTCCAAATTTTTAAAGAGCATATTAATTAGTTATCCCGAAGGACAAGCACTAATTAACAATCATCTGTGTGGACACTACGAACAAATAAGTTCTAAATCGTATAAGGAGGTGATCCAGCCCCAGGTTCCCCTAGGGCTACCTTGTTACGACTTCACCCCAGTCATGAATCACTCCGTGG
>NZ_JACJDY010000064.1:0-356 GCF_014163785.1 Pseudoalteromonas sp. SR43-7
CTAATAAAGTTTCTAATGGCGTTCTGCCACAGCATATTTTTCCTTGATGAGTTCGGTCATTATTGTAATAAATCATCCATTCGTCCAGATCCTTTTGCAATTCCGCTAATGAGCTATATAGCTTTGGTTTTTGTATGATCGATATCATTAATAGCCAAATATAACTGGTAATCATGATGTTCGACTTTGCCACAATATTCAGTGCCTCTATCGGTTAGAATACGTAGCATGGGAAGCTCGTACTGTTCGAAGTACGGCAGTACTTTGTCGTTGAGTATGTCAGCCGCAGTAATTGGCGTTTTCGTGGTGTAGAGCTTAGCGAACGCTACTTTGCTGTATGTATCAACGAAGGTTTG
>NZ_JACJDY010000065.1:0-338 GCF_014163785.1 Pseudoalteromonas sp. SR43-7
ATGCCGAACTCAGTAGTGAAACGAAACAGCGCCGATGATAGTGTAGCATTTGCTATGTGAAAGTAGGACATTACCAGGCTTCAAATTAAAGAAACCCGTTACAGCAATGTGACGGGTTTTTTGCTTTCTGAGGTTTAGAAAAAGCCTATAGGCTATATAGAACTTGCATGCCGAACTCGGTAGTCAAACAAAACAGCTCGAAGGCGAGCCCCGACCAACGATAGTGTAGCATTTGTTATGTGACTCTCCACCGCTGTGGGCACTACGACAGTACCAGGCTTCAAATTGTAGAGAGCCCGACTAGAAATAGTCGGGCTTTTTTACGTCTGCAGAAAAGT
>NZ_JACJDY010000066.1:0-311 GCF_014163785.1 Pseudoalteromonas sp. SR43-7
GCGAGGGTCACTGGTTCAAGTCCAGTATCACCCACCACATATAAATACCATCAGATAACTTCTCTAGTAATAACTCTTTCTTTTCATATTAAATACATTTAAGAACTTTATAAAAACTCAATATAAAAATCGTATGTAATTAACTTAGTCGTAAGAAAAAGAGCATCACCACCCTTTACAAATAATGGCGAGGGTCACTGGTTCAAGTCCAGTATCACCCACCACATATAAATACCATCAGATAACTTCTCTAGTAATAACTCTTTCTTTTCATATTAAATACATTTAAGAACTTTATAAAAACTCAATAT
>NZ_JACJDY010000067.1:0-275 GCF_014163785.1 Pseudoalteromonas sp. SR43-7
GCCTGCCGCCAGCGTTCAATCTGAGCCATGATCAAACTCTTCAATTAAAAAGTTTTATGTCTTTCGACAGCTCAATGAATTCTGAATTTTTTAATATCTTTCGATATTGAATTGACTGTGCCGAAGCAACTTATAAATAAGTTACTTCTGTTGGTCACTCAGTTTTCAATTGAGACTCTAATTTGTTTGCCTCGCTACCTAAGTAGCTTAGCTGTTAGAACTCAATCTGTACGAGTGCCCACACAGATGATTGCTTTATATTGTTAAAGAACGTT
>NZ_JACJDY010000068.1:0-273 GCF_014163785.1 Pseudoalteromonas sp. SR43-7
GGGCCGTTGAAGACTACAACGTTGATAGGCAAGATGTGGAAGTGGTGTGAGCCATTAAGCTAACTTGTACTAATTACCCGTGAGGCTTAACCATACAACGCCAAACGCGTTTTATGCGACAGTTTAGACAGAAGTTAATATGACTAAAGTAGAAATTACTTAAAGAAAGACTTAAAAAATATTATCAGATATTTTCCAAATTCAGTTAATGCGTAGCGATACGAATTAACGCCCAAATTTGCTTGGTGACAATAGCGTTTTGGACCCACCTGA
>NZ_JACJDY010000069.1:0-258 GCF_014163785.1 Pseudoalteromonas sp. SR43-7
AGTTCGGCATGGAATCAGGTGGGTCCAAAACGCTATTGTCACCAAGCAAATTTGGGCGTTAATTCGTATCGCTACGCATTAACTGAATTTGGAAAATATCTGATAATATTTTTTAAGTCTTTCTTAAGTAATTTCTACTTTAGTTATATTAACTTCTTCGCTTGTTTCACTATCACATAAAACGCGTTTGGCGTTGTATGGTTAAGCCTCACGGGTAATTAGTACAAGTTAGCTTAATGGCTCACACCACTTCCACAT